>DBEXKF010000244.1:0-8217 GCA_048175045.1 Collinsella sp. | reverse complement strand
GCAAGTTTTATATGCGTAAACGCCGCAGTCGGCACATCGCAATAAACACGCTGCAACCATACATGCATAACGCTCCAAAGGGGGCCGGCCTCATCACAACCCGAGGCCGGCCCCCTTTGCCGTTTTACCTGATAAAACCGACCAAAATAAACCTCTCCCCCTTTGGTAGGCCAAAGTGGATAAACCCTGCTCCCAACCGCCGAAGATACACGTAAGCGACATGTCCATGAGGGTATAATTTGCACCGTATGTCTGCACAACGCCTGTGCGCGTACGGTTTTATTCGGGCTACCGTCCATTTCCGTGGAGGCACGGTTCGGCGGCCCTAACAAGAGAGGGGTTCTATGTATAAGATCCTGGAGAAGACGCAGTTCTCGGAGAAGGTGTTCAAGTTCCGCATCGAGGCGCCCGCAATCGCCAAGCATGCGCACGCTGGACAGTTCCTCATGGTTCGCGCCAACGAGACGGGCGAGCGCGTCCCGTTTACCCTGGCTGGCTGGAACGGTGACGAGGGCTGGGTCGAGTTCATCTTCATGGTGATCGGCAAGACCACCGAGATGCTGTCCACCTACGAGGCCGGCGAGTCGCTGCGCGACGTCGTGGGCCCGCTGGGCGTTCCCACCGAGATGGCCGAGGGCCCCTGCGCCGTCATTGGCGGCGGCGTCGGCCTGGCAATTGCCTTCCCGGTCGCCAAGCACCTGGTCGAGACCGGCCACGAGGTGCACGCCATCATGGGCGCCCGCACCAAGGACCTCCTGCTTATGGAGGACCAGTTCCGCGAGCTCCTCGACGAGGACCACATCCATATCACCACCGACGACGGCTCCTACGGCGAGCAGGGCGTTGTCACCGCTCCGCTGGAGCGCCTGCTGCAGGACAAGGCCGTGAGCCAGGTCTTCTGCGTCGGCCCCGTTCCGATGATGAAGTTCTCGACCCTCACCGCCCAGAAATACGACACCCCCATCACCGCGTCCCTCAACCCCATCATGGTTGACGGCACCGGTATGTGCGGCTGCTGCCGCGTCGAGGTGGGCGGCGTGACCAAGTTCGCTTGCGTCGACGGCCCCGACTTCGATGCCACCCTGGTCGACTGGGATGACCTTCGTGCCCGCCAGGCCGCTTACCGTTCCGAAGAGGGCGAGTCCCTCAAGGCCTATGAGGAAAAGAGCTGCGCATGCCACTAGTTAACGGTCGTTTCGTTGCCGATATGAAGTCGCCCCGCACCCCCGATAACGAGGAGCCGGCTGCCGAGCGCGCCTGCGACTTCCGCCCCGTCGACAAGGGCTTCACCGAGGAGATGGCACTGGCCGAGGCTGAGCGCTGCCTCAACTGCAAGAAGCCGTTCTGTGTTGAGGGCTGCCCCGTCAACATCAACATCCCCCGCTTTATCGAGCAGATCCGCGCGAAGGACTTCGGCGGCGCTCTCGATACCATCCGCGAGGACTCCATGCTTCCCGCCATCTGCGGCCGCGTCTGCCCGCAGGAGAACCAGTGCGAGGGCAAGTGCATCCGTGGTAAGAAGTCCGAGCCCGTGGCCATCGGCCAGCTCGAGCGCTTCCTGGGTGATCGCCCCGAGCTCGCCTCCACGCCCAAGATGGCCCCCAAGAACGGCAAGAAGGTCGCCGTCGTCGGCTCCGGCCCGTCCGGCATCACCTGCGCCGGCGAGCTCGCCCGTAACGGCTTTGACGTTACCGTCTTCGAGGCCTTCTTCACCGGCGGCGGCGTGCTGGTCTACGGCATCCCCGAGTTCCGTCTGCCCAAGGCGGTCGTCAAGCGCGAGATTGACGGCCTGGAGGACATGGGCGTCAAGTTTGAGTACAACTCCGTCGTGGGCAACATGGCCACGGCCGAGGAGCTGTTCGAGCAGGGCTTCGACGCCATCTACGTGGCGACCGGCGCTGGCCTGCCCAAGTTCCTCAACGTCCCCGGCGAGAACCTGCCCAACGTCTTCTTCGCGAACGAGTACCTCACCCGCGTGAACCTGATGAAGGCCAACAAGTTCCCCGAGTACGACACCCCCACCAAGCACGGCAAGAACGTCGTCGTCTTTGGCGGCGGCAACGTGGCTATGGACGCCGTCCGTACTGCCAAGCGCCTGGGCGCCGAGCATGCCATCATCGCCTACCGTCGTACCGAGGACGAGATGCCCTGCCGTCGCGCCGAGCTGCACCATGCTAAGGCCGAAGGCGTCGAGGTTCTGCCGCTCGTCTCCCCGCTCGAGTTTGTCGCTGGCGAGGACGGCTCCGTGTGCGCCGTCAAGGTCCAGAAGATGGAACTCGGCGAGCCCGACGAGTCCGGCCGTCGTCGCCCGGTGCCCATCGAGGGCGCCATCGAGGAGATCCCCTGCGACGTCGCTATTTCGGCTATCGGCACCAACGCCAACCCCTTCGCAAAGAAGATCGGCGGCAAGATGGAGCTCAACAAGTGGGGCTACATCGTCGCCGACGAGGAGACCGGCCAGACCACCGATCCCCGCATCTGGGCTGGCGGCGACATCGTCACCGGTGCCGCTACGGTCATTCTGGCGATGGGCGCCGGCAAGAAGGCCGCCGCTTCCATCACCAAGAGCCTGTTGGGCGAGTAATCACCTACAGCACTAGCCACCAAACGGCAAAGTCCCCGTCGAGCACACGCCCGGCGGGGACTTTTTTCTATGTCGGCCACCCCAGACCACCACGATGGGGACAGGCGCCTTTGTGGTGCTTTGGAGCCTGGCTGGTCGGTGTGTCTCGATCTGTAACAGGTAGGCCACGTTGAGTCCCGTAGTTGTTACAGATTGAGACATTGTGCGAACATCCGCCTGTTCATCTCAATCTGTAACAGTAAGAGGCAAAATTCCTTGCTACGTGTTACAGATCGAGACATTGCGCCGGCGGTCAGACGATTCATCTAAACCTGTAACATCTAGGGCCGTTTTGGCTGACTAGGTGTTACAGATTGAGATTTTGCTGAAGCCGAGGATGGACACTGTCACCAAAACCTAACGCTTGCGGCGCTTGGTCGCGGCGAGGCCGGCGGCGGCTACGGTTGCGCCGGCGATACCCAGGGCGGCGACCGTCATCGCGGTGGCATCGCCCGTGGCAGCCAGGACGGCGTGGGACTTCTTGGCCGGCGTGGTTTTCTCAACCGTCTTGGTCACCGTGGTGGTTGCGGCAGGCTTGGTCTCCGGCTTGATCTCCGGTTTCTGCTCGAGCTTGGTATCGGGCTTCACCTCGGGCTTCACCTCGGGCTTAGCCTCGGGCTGCGGCGCCGGCATCTCCGGGTCGACCGGGACCGGCTTAGCCTCGGGCGTAAACGTCAGGTCGGTGATTAGCCATAGCGTACGGAACAAGCCGGGAACAGGCGCATGCTCGCTTGCCTTATCCACCCGATAACTGCACTCCACGCCATTGACCATCAGTTTAATGTTAGACGTAAAGAAGAAATCCCACGCCGGCTTAAAGTACAGGCCATAGCGATAGGTCACACCAGATTTAAAAGCGTCGATGTGGTTGGTGATTTGCCGATCCCAGAATATATCGGAGTTCACTTCACTGCCATCGCTGCCCGTCCAAAACTCACACTGAAGAATGGAGTTCGAGCCCGCCGGAGTGTCTGCCGTAAAGTCCGGTTTATCGCCCGCCCTAAAGATGGTGGTGGCGTCGTCAATCTCGATAACGTCGATAGTTTGCCAATCATCAACCGGCTGCTCGCACAGCATATTGGCCGCATTGGGCGCAAACACGCCATCGACGGTCTTATCTGTCACGTCGGTCACACCATGCGACGTAATGGCGTCGTTTGCCGGCGCGGCGGCGTTGTCGCTGGGAATGTTTTGTTCAGCGGGTGCCGCATTGTTAGACTCATCGGCGGCGTCAGCCGGAGTCGTCTGCTGAGGTTCGGCGACAGTTTGTGCTGCCGGAGCAGCGTCGGTTGCAGGCGTGGTCGCCGGAGCCGCATCCTCCGCAACTGCCGGCGTCACCAGAGCCGCGGCAACCTCGCCCGTCGCGGCGGCGGAATCCGCGCACTCGGTCGCGAGCGCCACGCTCGGCAGCAGCAGCTGGCCGATCATGAGTGCGCACGCACCGACGCTGGCAATCTTCACGCCCACGCAACGCCAAGTACCGTGAACCAGCGAGCAAGCGCGCTCGCGCTGGGTTTGATTATCAAAGTGGCTTCCGTTCATAACGGCCTCCCTAATCGAAGGATTAACGCCACTACAAAGGCGCTTGTCCCTTTGCGGTGGTCCTGTACAACCAAGGTGCGCCAAATGGCCCTGTACGCCTAGGTTCGTACATGCGAGCCCAGGCTGCTACCTACGGAAATACAAAAAGCTGCCGCGAAGACACTTATGCCCACACAGCGGCTGAAAATGGCTGTGAAAGCTACTGCTAGCGGCTGCGACGCTTGGACGCGACGAAGCCGGCGCCGATGACGGACGCACCGGCGATTCCGAGGGCGGCCGCCGCCGTCGCGGCGTTGTCACCCGTGGCGGCAAGAGCGCCCGCGGACTTCTGGACCGCGGCGACCTGCGCAGCCGGCTTGGGGGCAGCGGCCGTGGAGCTCGCCTGGGTCGACGTCACGGACGGCACGTCGGTCCCGCTGCCGCCGCCCGGCTGCGGCGTGGGAGCCGGGGTGGGTTCAGGCTGCGGGGCGGGCTCGGGTTCGGCCGCATCTCCAGAGCTGATTACCACGTTACGGGCGACCTCGTCGGAAGTTCTAATGTCCTGGATGACAGACGACCCGGGAACGCCGATGACACGCCCACTTCCAACGGTGTCGCGCACGGTACCTCCGTCGGGAATCGCAATCTTTAACCCTCCCTCAAGTTTGATATAGGGGGCCCTGAAGGACCCCATATTGACGGCATAGACTGCCGCCGTCGAGCCCGACGCCACAACATTTGATTGAAAGAAGCTAATTCGAGGGGTAGCCGACGGGGAGCCAGACTGTGAAAAAATTCCATAGACATCTTTGCGATTTGCCCCTACAAGCTCATCAGCCCCGGCATCACCTTGAGCCGTGAGGTTCGAGCGATTGACGCGTATCCATGACGCCCCGTCTTGCACGCGTATCCAAACACCAGCCGAGATTTTTCCCGCGCTCCCTGTCGCGAGCGAAACATCCGCCCCGTTGGCAATCTTCAAATATGTTTCCGTCTTAATACCAAACGAATACAGAGCGACCGACATGCCCCCTGCATTACCCGCCGTCGCATTTAATTTAGCGTTGTCCACCATGATACAGCCACCATGTTTGGCGCTGTAGTCCGCCTCTTCGGCCTGTGCACCCTCGATGGCAGAATGCCTGGGAGGAACATTTTCGGCAAGGACTGCAAAGACATCGGCGTTCGACTTTGCCTCGACATGGACGTCAGCACCATTCTTTATGGCTATGTCGCCCGCTGCCGCATGGATACCAATGGATTCATATGCTCCGCCCGTGGCTGTCACGTTAACGTCAGCGCCATCAATGGTCACATCGCCACCGGCATTGCCGTCGCCTATCGCCGTAATCACATCGGTCTGGGCCGTCGCATTCAGGGTGCCGTCGCCGGTAATGGCAAGGTTACCGTTCTTAACAGCAATGGCGCTCTGCCCGGCATCGGCCGTTACGGTGTTGATGCCCGTCACGCCGATGGTGAGGTTGCCCTTGGCGCCGATGGAGCCTCCGTCGTAGCCGTTGAGCTTCATGTCGTTAGCGCCATCCCAGGACCAGGTTCCCGCCTCGTCGCCGGCAGCGGTGCCCGCGTCGTACTGCGTGCCGCCGACGTTGACCCACTCGGCGGCGAGCGCCACGCTCGGCAGCAGCAGCTGGCCGACCATGAGCACACAGGCCCCCGCGCAAGCAAGTTTTGCCCCCACGCGGCGCCACGTTCCGTGAGAGAGCGAGCACGCGCGGTCGTGGTCGATTGGGTTGTCATGGATTTGCTTTCGCATGTGAGCCTCCTTGTCGTAAGGGGTGCTTCTGTAACACCATGTTACGGGAAGATAGCCGGATCCCGGGGCACAAATTCTCAAGTGGCGCATCTGCCAGCGCAAAAGGCGACAAGCGCGCAATCGCCGAGGGGGGTCCTCGCTTTCCAAAGGCCCGCACATACCATCCTGGTCTACAACCGAGGAAACGGTTATTCCGTCCACCCAAAGGACCGTTCTTGAACCTGAGTAAGACTAAAATCAACGCGCTTCTGGCACTCGCACTGTTTACCTTCGCCTTCCTTGCTGCCGAGTTTCGCTTCGATATCAATATCGGGCTACTCGCCGGCGCCGAGCGCGTTGTGCTCGCACAGGGCTTTATTCTGGGTGCGAGCGTGCTCGGCTTTATCGGATACGCGCCGCTGCTCGGGCTCGCACAGCGCAAAGGCCACTCACTGGCAGCCGTCAACGCCGCCGCCGTCCCTATCGTCATCCCGGGATTGGCCCAGATCCAGTTCCCCACGGGTCCGCTTACCCTCGAGATTCTGGGCCGCATCGCATTCTTTGGGCTCGGACTGTTAGGCGCCGCAACGCACTACGCCTTTTCGTTGGCATTCCAAGATGGCCCCAAACTCGCCACTGGAGCGGGAGCAACCTATGCCGCCGGCGTCGTCTTTGATCTCGCCGAGCGCCGCTACATGGGACTTGTCATGCTCGGCATCGCCGTGCTCTCGACCATTTCCATCCTGGCCGTGGAGGCCGGCGCCGATCCCAACCTGGGCCTTGTCGTCTTTTATCTGAGTTCGGGCTTTTTTGTCACGTTCTTTACCGCCACCTTTACACAGCTGGCACCGCGCATGCATGCGCCCGCCCTCTGGGGCGGCATGGGACGCGCCGCCAACAATGTATGCGCATTCACTACATCGGGCATCTCGCTTGCTCTCGTAACCTCGGACAACGTTGCCCTCATTATGATCGGCGCGCTCGTTTTGCTCGTCGCCGCCTGCGCGGCATTCGTGGCAGCCGGCCTGTTTCGCCTGCCCCAAACCGAGTAGGAGCGCGAGCGCGAGCAACTGGCAAAGGAAGCACTCGCCGCCCCCACCATCGAAGAGCAACGTCAGGCCTTCATCGCCGACCACGCTCTCACCCCGCGCGAAGTCGACGTGCTCATAGCCGTGACCCAGGATGAACGCCCGCTCAAGCAGGTCGCCGAGGAACTCGGCATCTCGATGCGCATGGTACAGCGCCACCTGAGCTCTATCTACCAAAAGACCGACATACAGACGCGCGCCGGTCTCACCAAGGCCCTCCCCTCCGCCTAAAACAAAAACCACCACAAAGGTGCCTGTCCCCTTTGTGGTGATTTTTGGTCGGTTAGTCTTCGAGCTGCGCTACTTTGTAGCGGTAGGCTGCGGCAATAACGTCTTTGCAACCCTCGCGGCCCAGCTTGGCGCGGTTGACGACGATGTCTTTACCGCTCGTCATCTTCCACTTTCCGGCACTGTAGCGCTTATAGAACGCCTCGCGCGCCTTCTGCTGCTGCTTGACCAGCTTGGCGCCCTTCTTTTTGTTGAGGCCACGCTTCTTGCGCACGATCTCGACGCGGTCCTCAAAGGGCGCAGTCACCAGCACGGCGATGTGGTTGGGGTTGTTGCGCAGCAGATAATCGGACAGACGGCCTTCGATAATGCAGCTCTCGGTCTCACCCAGATCCAAAATCACCTGGCTCATCTTTTGGAACAGCTTGTCCGAGTACGAACGCGCATCGTAGCGGTCGGGCAGAAACGCCATGTTCTCCACGGCCAGGCGCTCGTCGTAGGCAGCCATCTTGTCGAGCGACTCGCCCGCGCGCAGCGACGCACGCACCAGCAGCTCGTTATCGTACAGCGGAATCCCCAACTCGTCGGCAAGCATGCGACCAATCTCGTGGCCCTCGGCGCCAAAGTCGCGCGCGATGGTAATGACCACAGGATTCTTCTTATTCTCCAGATCGCTCATCGCGATTCCTTTCTCTATGTGACAAAGGGACAGTCCCTTTGTCACATTCTACGCTGCCACGATACGACGTTGATACGCTCGGACCAGCAGCGAGATACCAAAGTTGAGCACAAAGTACATCGCAAACACCAGGCCGTAGAGCATAAGAACCTGCGACAGGTCGATCGCGTGGGCCATCACGACGTTTGCCGTGTACATGAGCTCGGCCACGTTAATGCCCGAAAGATACGAGCTGTCCTTAATGACGGTCGTGCACTGGCTAAACAGCGCCGGAATGATCGTCTTAAACGTCTGCGGCAGAATGATGTAGCGCATGGTGGCAAAG
>DBEXKF010000243.1:0-3387 GCA_048175045.1 Collinsella sp. | reverse complement strand
ACCACCACAAAGGAGTAGGTTTCTATTCCGATTTTCAAATATCTCAATCTGTAATATCTGGGCGGGCAAATCGGCTCTATCTGTTATAGATCGAGACAGACGGCGCACGTCGGGACGAACATCTCATTCTGTAACAGTAAGACGACTTTTAACGGTCTAGATGTTACAGATTGAGACAAACGCTGGGACGGGGCAAAACCACCACAAAGGTGCCTGTGAACTGCGCCCCGAAACTTGGACTGAATAAATAGCGACTACGCCGCAAGGGCCTGGTTCCGGAACTCCTCCGGCGTCAGGCCCTTCAATCTTACCTGCCTGCGCCGCGTGTTCCAATGGGCTATGTACTCCTCCAGGTCGCGCTTGAAGTCCCCGAAGCTGCCCCACTCCCTGCCGCGGTAGAACTCGTCCTTCACGTGGCCGAAGAGCTGCTCGGTGGCGGCGTTGTCGATGCAGTTCCCCTTGCGTGACATGCTTTGGGTGATGCCCGCCCCCTCCAGCCTGGAGGCGTAGGACTCGTGCTGGTACTGCCAGCCCATGTCCGAGTGCATGGTCGGCGCCGCCCCGTCTGGCAGGGCCTCGAGGAGCCGGTCGAGCATCCTGTGCTGCTGGGCGAGGTCCGGCGAGGTCGATATGTCGCTCGCCACGATCTCCTTCGTGCAGAAGTCGAGCACCGGGGCCCAGTAGGCCTTGGCGCCGGCGACCTTGAACTCGGTGACGTCGGTGCCGAGCTTCTGCCACGGCCCGTCGGCGCCGAAGTCCCTCGCGATGACGTTCTCGAACGTGCTCCCCACGAGCCCCCTGTAGGAGCTGTACCGGCGGCGGGAGCCCCGGCGGCGTATCCCGCACCGGATGCCCATCTCGCGCATCATCTTGAGCACGGTCTTGTCGGCCACGACCGCGCCCAGCTCGGCGCGCAGGCACATGGCTATCTGCCGGTGCCCGCAGCCGTTGGCGGTGCGCGAGAATATCTCGGCCGCGGCGTCGCGCAGCTCGGGCCTGGTCGGCCTCCGCGGGTGCGCCAGCGCGTAGTAGTAGGTTTCGACCTCGACCCCCTCGGCCTGCCCTTCGGGCCGGGCCGCAGCGCCTCGGCGCCGCCCTCGCGGTAGAGCCTGCACCAGCGCTCCAGCGGGGACTTCGACCTGATCCCGAACTCGGCCATGGCGTCGGTCTTCGCCATCCCGCCGTCGACCACGGCCGACGCCGCGGCGACCCTCTGCTCGAATGTGTACCTGGATTGTTTCCCGCCCATGGACAGCAGCGCCTCGCTTCCGAACGCCCGGTATACCCACTGCCATTCTCTCACGGTCTCGCGGGGGACGGACAGGGCCTCGGCCGCCGGCTTGCAGCCGACGCCGGCGTCGAAGAGCTCGACGGCCCGCCTCCTGGACTCCAGGTCGTGCTTCACCCTGAGGTCTATACTCATGGAAAACCTCCCATTTCCCGATGTCCAAGAAATGGGAGGCAGTTCACTGTCCCCTTTGTGGTGGTGGGGTGTTAGGGGAGGAGCTTCATGGCAGCGTCGTGGGCGGCGTGCTCGTAGGTGTCGTCGAGGGGCTTGAGCGGCAGCAGAGCGTTGGCCTGTGCGTCGCCGCGCCGCTCGAGGGCGTGCGCGATCAGCCAGTCGGCGAGTTCGGGGTTCTTGGGCAGCGCCGGCCCGTGCAGGTACGTGCCGATGACGCCCTTGTAGATCAGGCCCTCAAAGCCATCGTCGCCGTTGTTGCCGGTGCCCGCGACGACGGACGTTCCGAGCGGCGTTGCCTCCGCGTCGAGCAGAGTGCGACCTCCATGGTTCTCGAATCCCACAAAGGGCTCAGGTGCCAGATCGGTTTTGACGGCTACGTTGCCGATCAGGCGGTCGGAGCCGCGTACGGTTTCGGCGGCAATGACGCCCAGGCCCTCAATGCGATCGTCGCCCATGTAGTACGAACGGCCGAGCAGCTGATAGCTGCCACAGATGGCAAGCAGCGAGCCGCCATCCTCAACATAGGCCGCGACCTTGTCTTTTTGGGCGAGCAGCTCGTGTGCCACGGCTAGCTGGTCGCGGTCGGAGCCGCCACCCATCATGACGATATCGGCATCGGTCAAATCAAGCGTTTCGCCCATACGGACCTCGTCCACGCGCACGGGAATGCCGCGCCAGACGCAGCGGCGCTCGAGCGCGATAACATTGCCGCCGTCGCCGTAGAGGTTAAGGGCATCGGGATACAGGTAGACGATGCGCAGCGGGCGCGAAAGCTCGACTGGCGCGATGCCGACAGGAAGAGCGCTGCCGTCGGCACGGGCTACGGCGCGCCCGGCAACAGCGTCGGCGGTGGCGCCTTTCAGCCCGTCGAGCTCCTTGACCAGCGGCGGGAAGGCCGTGTAGTTGGCGACGGCGTAGAAGGTGTCATTGGCGGCCTCGTCTGCAACGGCGCCAATTGCCTGCGCGACGTCCGAGATAATCGCGGCATCGATGCCGGCGTACTTGAGGCGCACCTGCATGTCGTGCGCGCGCGTGCCTCCGGCAAAGGCGACAAGACCCGGCGTGTCGGCGATGCGCTCAAAGTCGACGTCGTAGATCCACGATACATCGTGGCCGTCGGCATCGTTATCGTTGAGGAAGAAAGCGCAGAGTCTGCCGCCTGCCGTCTTGATGGACTGGATTTGTCGATCGAAGCCTACGGGATTCTTAGCCAGGTTGGCCTCGACGGTGTGGCCGGCGATATCCCAGCGGCCCATGCGTCCGCCGGCGGGGACGTAGGCATCGAGCGTGGGCTGCAGGTGCGCCGTATCCACGCCTAACTCATGTGCGGCAAAGAATGCAGCGGCAACGTTGTAGACCATGTACAGGCCGTTGTAACGCGTGACGATGTGTGCGGCTGGCGCGCTGGAATCAGATCCAAACACCAGGTCAAAACCATAGCCGTCGCAGCCGAGCTCCACGCCCGTCACGCGACGGACAAGCGCAGGGCGGGCCCAGCCGCACGAGGGGCAATGGTAGGCGCCGAGCTGGCCGTATTGCACGTAGTCATACTCCAGCGGCGCGTTGCACTGTGAGCAAAAACGTGAGTCGCTAATACGGTCGGACTCGGTGTTGGTGGCGCCGTCGATGCCAAAGGCAATACTCGCGTTGGGAACGCGCGCGGCAATCGAGGCGCACAGCGGGTCGTCGGCGTTGTAGATAAGCGTTGTTGTCGGCGAGAGCTCCAACGCATGGGCGATGACCTCCTGGGTGTGATCGATCTCGCCATAGCGATCCAGCTGGTCGCGGAACAGGTTGAGCAGCACGAAGTACGTCGGCTTGAGCTTGGGCAGGACGCGTACGGTGTAAAGCTCATCGCACTCAAAAACGCCCACGCGCTTGCCGCCACCGGCTCGCTTGAGGCCGCTGCGCGCTTCGAGCAGTGC
>DBEXKF010000242.1:0-2207 GCA_048175045.1 Collinsella sp. | reverse complement strand
TGCGGAGCCTCTTTGCATGTCCGAGGACGTTCCGGAGAGAAGTCCCCGTCCCGCCCCCGGATTCCCGGTGGGAGTTCTAGACCTTGTCGGCCTTAGTACATACCGCCGCCCTGCTGACCAGCGGTGGCAGCAGCGATAGCGTCCTCAAGCTGAGTGTTCTTGGGCACATCGGAGACGGTGGCCTCGGTGATGAGAATCAGGCTGGCGACAGAAGCAGCGTTCTGCAGGGTGACGCGGCTGACCTTGACGGGGTCGAGGACGCCCATCTCGATCATGTCGCCCCACTCGCCGTTGGCAGAGTTGAGGCCCTGGCCGGCGGGCAGCTCGGCAACCTTGTCGACCACGACAGCACCCTCAAAGCCAGCGTTCTTGGCGATGGTAGCGACCGGAGCGGTCAGAGCCTTCTTGACGATGTCGACGCCGATCTTCTCCTCGGGGTCGTCAATCTCGACAGCGTCGAGCGCAGGGGCAGCGTCCATGAAGGCGACGCCGCCACCGGCGACAATGCCCTCCTCGACAGCAGCGCGGGTAGCCTGCAGGGCATCCTCGACGCGGTGCTTGATCTCCTTGAGCTCGGACTCGGTAGCAGCGCCGACCTTGATGACGGCAACGCCACCGGAGAGCTTGGCCAGGCGCTCCTGGAGCTTCTCGCGGTCGAAGTCAGAGGTGGTGTTCTCCATCTCGCCCTTGATCTGAGCGATACGGGCGTCGATGGCCTCCTTGGAGCCAGCGCCGCCGACGACGACGGTGTTGTCCTTGGAGATGGTGACGGACTTAGCGGTACCGAGCATATCGGCGGTGATGTCAGCGACCTTCACGCCCAGCTCGTCCAGGGCAGCCTGGCCACCGGTGAGGACGGCGATGTCCTCGAGGATGCGCTTGCGGCGATCGCCGTAGCCCGGGGCCTTGACGGCGCAGACGTTGAGGGCGCCACGGATCTTGTTGAGGACCAGGGTAGGCAGAGCCTCGCCGTCGATGTCCTCAGCGATGATGAGCAGGCCACGGCCAGCGCGCTGGACGGCCTCGAGAACGGGCATGATGTCCTGAACGCTGGAGATCTTCTGGTCGGTGATGAGGATGTACGGATCCTTCATCACGGCCTCCATGCGGTCGTTGTCCGTGACGAAGTAAGCGGAGACATAGCCCTTGTCGAACTGCATGCCCTCGACGGTGTCGATGGTGATGTCGAACGTCTGGGAATCCTCGACGGTGATGACGCCGTCCTTGCCCACGACCTCCATGGCCTCGGCGATCTTCTCGCCGACCTCGGGGTCACCGGCGGAGATGGTACCGACGGAAGCGATCTGCTCCTTGGTCTCGACCGGCTTGGCCTGCTTCTTCATCTCGGCGACGGCGGCGTTGACGGCCTTGTCGATGCCGCGACGGATGGCCAGCGGGTTGGCGCCAGCGGCGACGTTGCGCAGACCGTCGTTGACGATGGCCTGAGCGAGCAGGGTTGCGGTGGTGGTGCCGTCACCCACGGTGTCGTTGGTCTTGGTGGCAACCTCCTTCACCAGCTGAGCGCCCATGTTCTCGATGTTGTCCTCGAGCTCGATCTCCTTGGCGACAGAAACGCCGTCGTTGGTGATGGTCGGAGCACCGAACGTGCGCTGCAGCGCAACGTAGCGGCCCTTGGGGCCCATGGTGACGGTAACGGCGTCGGCCAGAGTGTTGACGCCCTTGGCAAGCTTAGCGCGGGCATCGGTGTTGAACGTAATGTTCTTTGCCATGGTAGGTAATCCTCCAAAAGAAATGTGACTCGCTTCGCCGCTTCCGAGTCCTATGCGGCGGGCGCGTTCAAAGACGAATCAGAGATTCTGACGAGACTAGGCCTCGACGACAGCGTAGATGTCGTCGGCGCGCATCAGCAGATACTTCTCGCCGTCGACCTTGACCTCGTTGCCACCGAACTTACCGTAGATGACAACGTCGCCAACCTTGACGTCCATGGGGATGCGCTCACCCTTGTCGTTGACCTTGCCGGCGCCCACGGCAACGATGGTGCCGCGCTGCGGCTTCTCCTGAGCGTTGCTGGCGATATACAGACCAGAAGCGGTCTTCTGCTCGGCCTCGTCGGGCTTGACCAGAACACGATCTGCAAGCGGCTTCAAAGACGACATGCTTGTCTCCTCCTTTTTGGGCCGCGCGGTTATGCCACGCGAATTAACCCTTTTTGTTTGCGTACGCGTTGAATGGTACCCACGAAT
>DBEXKF010000241.1:0-2538 GCA_048175045.1 Collinsella sp. | reverse complement strand
CGCCGTCAAGCTGTGGGGCATGCAGATGGTCTCGTCGGACTATTACGAGAAGCAGGCCAATAGTAATCAGACTCGCACCGTTACCACTCCTGCTGTGCGCGGCCGCATCCTCGACCGCAATGGCGTGGCGCTTGTCCAGAACCGTCCCTCACTTGCTGTCGTGGCCTACCGCGACCTTGCCGAGGATGAGGTCCTGGTTCGCCATCTTGCCAACGTGCTTGGAATGCCTTACGTGGCGGTCCTTCGCAATATTCAGGACAATACAGAGGGCGCTCAGAGCCTGCATACCATCGCGACGGACGTCCGTCGCTCCACGGTTGCCTATATTCAGGAGCATGCCGGCGAGTTCCCGGGCGTCAAGATTGCCGAGCGTACCGAGCGCCAGTATCCATATGGCGAGACGGCATGCCATATCTTGGGCTATACCGGCACCATTACCTCCGAGCAGCTCGAGGCCCAGAATAAGAAAACCTCTGGGGATGATGATGCTTCTGCTGGCAAGATTACGTACCAGTCGGGCGATATCGTGGGCCAGGCGGGCGTTGAGAGCTACTACGAAAACCTGCTGCAGGGTATTCGTGGCGAGCAGACCGTCAAGGTCGATGCCTCGGGCAATGTGACCGGTCAGGCCGGCGCCGTGCCCGCGAAGGCCGGCTCCGACATTAAGCTCACGCTCGACCTTAAGATCCAACAGGCCTGCGAGACGGCACTGGCGAGCGCTATCGAGCTTGCCAAGACCACTGGCTACAGCAATGCCGGCAACGGCGCTGTGGTGTGTCTCGATCCCAACAATGGCGAGATCCTGGGCATGGCGAGCGAGCCCAAGTTCGATCCGTCCGTCTTTATCGGCGGCGTCTCAAATGACGTGTGGACCGAGCTCAATGATGACAAGGGTTCGCACCCGCTGCTCAACCGCGCCATTAGCGGACAGTACATGTCGGCTTCGACCATCAAGCCGCTCTCGGCACTGGCCGGTCTTGAGTTTGGAACCTACACGTCGGGGCAGACGACCAACTGCACGGGCTATTGGACGGGTCTGGGCAAGTCGTGGGGCAAGTACTGCTGGCTGCATTCCGGCCACGGCACCATGACGCTGCAGTCGGGTATCGCCAACTCGTGCGACCCCGTCTTCTACGACATGGGCAAGGCGTTCTTTTATGACGAGAAACATTCCGAGGGCCTGCAGGAGGTCTTTCGTCGCTGGGGTCTAGGCAAGACCTGCGGTATCGATCTGCCGAGTGAGGGCGCGGGCCGTATTCCCGATGCCGAGTGGAAAGAGTCGTACTTCACCGACGCCTCTGCCGAGGACCGCAAGTGGAATGCCGGTGATATGACTAACATTGCCATCGGCCAGGGCGACATCCTGGTGACGCCCCTGCAGATGGCGTGCGCCTATATGGGTCTTGCCAACGGCGGCAAACAGTACGTGCCCCACGTGTTTTTGTCTGCCGTGTCGCGCGATGGCGACGGCGATGCCTATAAGTACAACGGCAAGGGCAAGAAGAAGCGCTTGGAGGCCAAGATCAACAGTGATTCGGATTTGGCTCTTGTTCGCAACGGCATGCACGACGTGATTTACACGGCATCGACGTCCCTGGCGGCTCACTTTGGCACCCTGACGCCGCAGGTATACGGCAAGTCGGGCACGGGCGAGAAAAGCGGCGAGGACGAATACGCTTGGTTCTGCGCCTATGCACCGGCCGATGACCCCAAGTATGTTATCGCTACTGTCCTGGAGCAGGGCGGCGGCGGCTCAGATACCGCGATGCATGTCGTGCGCGACGTGCTCGGCGTGATTTATGACGAGCCCGATACCTCTTCGGCCTCGGGCGATTCTTCGGTTCGATAGGAGGTTGCGATGGATTTTTCTCCGGCGGATCTGTTCCGTTCAACCAAGACCGGCTCTCGCAGCAGCCTGGACCGCGTCAACAAGCAACTTTCGGCCTCGCGCGGCACGTTTCGCCAAAAGGTGCATATCGGTGTGCTCGTGGCTACTGTGGCGCTCGTCGCCTACGGTGCCATCATTATCTGGTCGGCTTCGCAGTTTAAGGCCGATGCATCGTTTTCACGCCATCTTCTGGGAATTGGCATCGGGGCGGTGCTGGCGGTGCTGGTCTGGCGTACCGACCTGCGCGGTATTTCCAATTTCTCGACGGCGTTGCTCGTCATCGACCTGATCGTGATCTTCTCGCCCAAGATTCCGGGTTTGTCCTATACGGGCGGTCTGGGCATGACGGGCTGGATCAAGATTCCCGGTATCGGCTTGACATTCCAGCCGGTTGAGCTTGCCAAGCTCATCACCATCTTCTTTATTGCTACGCTTGGCTCGCAGTATAACGGTCGCATCGATACCGTTCGCGACTACGTCAAGCTCTGCGGCATGCTGTCCATTCCGTTTTTGGCCGTCGTCGCCATGGGCGACCTGGGCTCGGGCCTGGTCGTGCTGGTTTCGGGCGCCATCGTCATTTGCATGAGCGGTGCACGCCGCGAATGGGTGCTGTCGACCCTGGCCCTGCTCGTGGGCCTGGTGGCCCTCGT
>DBEXKF010000240.1:0-10099 GCA_048175045.1 Collinsella sp. | reverse complement strand
ACGAGCGATTCTGCCGGCACGTCATTCAGCAATGCATCATAGATGCACTGATCAAGGTCTTCTTTTTCAATTCCAAATCCACTGGTACTGTTTCCCTGCGGATCAAAATCGACAATCAGTGTCTTGCGTCCCTGTTCACCCAGAGCTGCTGCAAGGTTTACAGCCGTCGTTGACTTACCGACGCCGCCTTTTTGATTGATGATTGCAATAATACGCGTGTCTTTTGCGCTCTTCGAACGCTTAACGTCGCGAAATCCCACGGTCCCTCCTGGTGTGTATTAAAGCTGTCAAACGGAGGATGTTTCACGTGAAACATTCCGATTCGATATCAACCGCAGTGTTTCACGTGAAACACTGCAAGTTGTTAGTATCCATTATGTTTCACGTGAAACATCTAGGCAAGCGGATTCTTCTTTGCCATGCCATTTGCACGAGGCAATGAAACGGATGCTGGGTGACTCTTCTTAAGAACAATGAACTCCCTGTGGCCCAAGCCCTCAGGCAAATCGATTGCGTCATTCAGAAGCAACGTGAAGCCGCAGATCCTAGCTGCTGACATGCCAGAAGCAAGCTCCTCATCCGATGGATTGCCCTTCGTGATAACAAATAGCCCTCCATCCTTGAGGTAGGGAGCCGCATATTCAACAAGAATCGGTAGAGGGGCCAGTGCGCGGGCGGTTACAACAGAGAACTGCTTCTTATGATTTCGAGCATATTCTTCAAGGCGATCATGAACTGCATGACCACATTTCAAACCAAGAGCATGAACAAAAGAATTGACAGCATCAACCTTCTTGCCAACAGAGTCAATATAAGTAGCTTTACGATGCGTGGTTATTGTTAGTGGAATACCAGGGAAGCCAGCACCAGTTCCCATATCGAGCAAAGCTCCCTCGGGAGCCTTATTGATATAAGGGAGCAAGACAAGTGAGTCGAGGATATGAAGTACCGCAGCGTCTTCTACATTAAGAATACGGGTGAGGTTGGTTGTCTTATTTGTTTCAAGAACCAAATCCAAATGCTGAATACATTTCCTTAGATCAGCATCAGTTACATTCAAGGAATACTCTTTGCAATAGGAAGTTAGACGACTCAGCATCTCGTCAGCCTGCTGATCTGTAAGTTCAAACAACAGAAGCTCCTTTCTGACAAAAATCAGTGTATCGAGAACTTTTGACAAAAAAAGGGGACGTGGAAACCACGTCCCCTTAGCATAAGCTCGACTAGATTATCGAGCAACAATCACCACATGGCGATCAGGGTCAGAACCCTCAGAATGGGTATCGACGGCATCATTGCCACGAAGCGCAATATGAACCAGTCGGCGCTCATAGGCATTCATGGGCGGAAGCGAAACACTCTTATGAGTACGGATGGCACGCTCGGCAGCAGACTGAGCCATAGAGGCAACCTTGTCCTGACGACGGCTCTTGTAGCCCTCAACGTCAACCACAACCGGATACCTAAAGCCAAGCTTGCGGCTCACCAGCAAAGAGAACATGACCTGAAGAGCATCGAGGGTACGACCATGACGGCCAATGAGAACAGCAAGATCAGGAGCCGTAACATCCAAAATCAGCTCGCCTTCGTCGCCCTCGTACTCATCAATAGGAGAGTTGGCGGCATCGAAGTGCGAAAGGATGGAACGCAGAATGGAAATCGCAACATCGGCAATGGTGTCGAGCTCCTCATCGGTCAGCTCTTCACCGGCCTTGTAGCGCTGTGCAATCTCGGGATAATCGCCCGCAATCCGCGGGGCAACCTCCTCAAGCATATCCTCGATGATCTCTTCAGACATAACGTACTCCAAAAGTTAGGTACCTAAATAAGATTGATATCCCGACTACTTCTTCTTGTGCGGACGCGGCTTCTTCTCGCGACGGGTAACCTCGACCTGCAGCGGAGCGTTCTTGAGGCGCTCCTCCTCATCGGCCTTGGCCTTGTCGATAACCTTCTGCGTCACGAAGATCTGCTGGATAACCTGCCAGGCAGAAGACACATCGTAGTAAAGCAGAACGCCGACGGGCAGGCTCCAGCCCATCCAAAGCATCATGACGGTCATGACAACGGCCATCATGCGCATGCTCTGGGCCTGCTGACCAGTCTGATTGCGAGACATATACAGCTGCGGAATCAGGGTCAAGACAGCGAACAGAATCAGGCAAACCAGCGCAGGCAGCGCAACCATAAAGCCATCGGCAAAGGAAGCGCTCGGCGTGGTGGTAAGGTCAGGCAGGATGTTGAAGAACGAGAACGTGCCGTCGCTAAAGTAGTTCGGCAGGTTACGCAGCAGCGTAAACAGGGCGAACAGGACAGGCATCTGGATCAACAGCGGCAGACAACCAGCCATGGGGTTGAACTTGTTCTCGCTGTAGAACTTCTGCATCTCCTCGGCCTGGCGCTGGGGATCGTCGGCATAGCGCTCCTGGATCTCGAGCATCTTAGGCTGCAGCACCTGCATGCGAGCCGTCGACTTGGTCGACTTGAGCATAAGCGGCGTCAGCAGCAGACGGATGATGACCACCAGGATGATGATGGACAGGCCCCAGTCGACCGCAAAGGTCTGGATGAGCTTGAGCAGCTCAAAAAGGATGTTAACGATCCAATCCCACATGTAAGTTTTCCTCCGATAGCGAGTGCCCGCTAGGGCACAGGGTCATAACCGCCGACGTGCAGGGGATTGCAGCGAGCGATGCGCCTCACGGCAAGCCAGCAGCCTCTCAAAACACCGTACTTCTCAATCGCCTGAACGGCGTATTGCGAGCACGTTGGGTAATAAATGCAGGCGTCAGGCAATAAGGGCGAAATAACCTGTTGATATATGCGAATAGGAGCGATGGCAACACGTCGCAAAACGTGATTGCTCATCGCTCCTCCCCGGCAACGCCGGCGCGTTTCATAAGCGAACGCAATGCCTTGTCCATCTCCTGCGGCGAGGAAACCCTCGTCTTGGGAGTTGCGAACAAGATGATGTCATAACCCGCAACGGGAAATCCGCAGCTGCGGGCGGCCTCGCGCATCACACGCTTAGAACGGTTGCGCACGACAGCACAACCGAGCCGTTTAGCACCAACGAAGGCGACCCTTCCGGAGTCGCCTTCGCCAACCGATTCACATATGGTCATTCGAATCAGAGGGTGATTGAAACGACGCCCCTGACTGAACACATGCTCGAAATCTTGCCGAGACTTAATAGTCTTCATGCGAGATGTGTGTATCGCTGCTAGACAGTGAGACGCTTGCGGCCCTTGGCGCGACGACGAGCGAGCACGGCACGACCACCCTTAGTGGCCATACGGGCACGGAAGCCATGGGTCTTGGCACGCTTACGCTTATTAGGCTGATACGTACGCTTCATCTTAAGTTCCTCCTGCTGCATTTCGAGTGTCCGCGGGGACGCGGACGCAGATATAGACACGTGAGCTTGAAGATTGTAGGGAAATCAATGTTCAAATGTCAAGAAATCAAAGGTAAAAGGTTGCGCAGTTCACACGGTTCCCCCATAAGCCAAGCTCGATTTAGCAGTACATGGCAACTTTTCACGATATTTCATCGAGTTTTCAACAGGTCATGTTGGCAATGTTGAGAACTTTTCGTCTGTTTTCCAAAGTTTTCAACAGGTTTTGAAAAGTTGTCGAAAGATGAGAAACATTGCACGGTGAGCTACTATTTGTTCGAAACCTTTTGAAAGATTGCGAGCGGCATGTCTGACGACTTTTACACCATGGTCGATTCCGGAGACCCGGCACCCGACAACGAGCACATCACCGGCGTGGGCGAAGAGCGTGAGGAAGGCGAGCAGACGACCACGCAGGCGCCGAAAGCCATGTACGCCGCGCGCATCGCCGTCTATGACGACATGCTGTCGACACCGCGTGTGATCGTCATTGATCCGCAAGATGTCCGCACGTATTTGGAAGAGACGACCAACACCGTCTACCAGTGCATGAAAGAACAAGGTGGCCATATCTCGCTCATGGTCATCCGCGAGATTGTCGAAAACTTTATCCACGCGCACTTTGCCGAGCCCATCATCTCGATTCTGGACAGCGGAGACACCATCCGCTTTGCTGATCAAGGACCCGGCATCGACGACAAGGAACGCGCTTTCGACTTTGGCGTTACCAGCGCAAACAGCAAGATGAAGCGCTATATCCGTGGAACCGGAGCAGGGTTTCCCATGGTGCAGGAGTATTTGGAAAACGCCGGCGGTGCCGTATCCATCGAGGACAACATGGGCAACGGCACCGTGGTTACGGTAAGCCTGGACCCGAAACGCGTGCAGGAAATCGAGCGTGCCGGCGGACGCGGTGCTGCCGTGCGGCCCGAGACGGAGCAGCCCACATATCCCCTGCCGGGAGCTTTCGCGCAGCAGCCCATGGCAACGCAGCAGATGCAGCCCCCCGTGGGACAGATGCAGCAACCCGGAATGCTTCCTACACAAGAGCCCCAGGCGGCATCGATGTCGATGCCGCTAAGCATGCCAGAGGCCATGCCGCTGGCGGATCAGGATACAGCAGCAATGCAGCAGGCGACGGGGGCACAGGGTGGCCAGCAAATGGGCTATCAGCCGTACCAACAGGGATATCCATATCAGCAGATGCCGCCACTGGGGTACGGCCAGCAGTTCCCGCAGCGGTACCAGCAGGGATACCAGCAGCCGTACCAGCAGATGCCGCAGCAGCAGTACAACCCCTGGGTCCAGCAGATGCCTCCGCAGCCTTACCAACAGTGGCCTCAAAGTTTTCAACAGCAAATGCCGCCGATGCAGAGTTCTCAACAACCAGCAGCTCAAATGATGTATCCTAATGCAGCAAATCAGTATGCGCAGCCACAACCGGACGTGTTCGTAAGCGATCGCGGCAACGCCGCGCTGGGCTATCTAGCGCAAAATCAAGCGTGCGGTGCAACCGATCTGGCGAGGGCGTTTGGAAACTCGGCCCCCACTTGGTCACGCACGCTCAATGACTTGGCGCAGGCCGGCTTGGTCATCAAGCATGGCCAGAAATACCATCTGACCGAACTCGGCGCCGCTCGCGTGCGAGCTCAGAGCTAAAGAACGGGAGAGACAGTGGACGAGGAAGCAAGCATCATCCTGGGGGATGCCATCGCCTTTTGCCAGCGCGACGGCCAAGATGCACGCCTCATCAACATGCTGGGGCAATCGCGGGCCATAAGCCTGACCGAAGATACGCTCACGATCGAGGCCCCCTCGCGCTTTGCCATCGCGCAGCTCAAAAAGCATCAGCCGACTATTGAGGCCTATCTGGAAGAAATCGCCTTTGCACCGATTGCGCTCGACATCGTGGCACCGCAAGGCGCCGCGACGGAATCCGCTGCCGCGACGGCGTCCGTCACGGCTCCCGCTGCTTCCCCGGCGGCGCCGGCCTCCGCAGGCGACGTGTCGACAATCGAGCACCAGCACAGCGATGTTTCCCGTGAAACCATGGCACCGTTGCCGACCGCGGCGGCGACGCCAACGAACGCGCCCGTCACGCACATGCCCATCGCTCACGACGCAGCGGCGGGCGCGGATTCGGGCATTGCAATCAAGAACACGCTCTCGGCCGATGATTTTCGTCGCATGATGAACCAGATGAAGGGCGGAGCGCCGACTAAATCCACGCAAGCTGCGACCCCCACCTCACCCATGCCAGCACCGACCATGCCGGCCGAGCAGAATACGGATGGAGCCCCACTCGCCGCGAACTCAAAATTTACCTTCGAGAACTTTGTCTACGGCCCCGAGAACAGCCACGCCTATCGCTCGGCACTCAAGTTTGCCGCCCTCGCGGACGAGCGCGGCACGTGTACATCACTGTTCATCTACGGCAAATCGGGCCTGGGCAAGACGCACCTGCTGCTTGCCATCAAAAACGAGCTCGCCGAGAAGTCGCCCGAGATCAAGGTCAAGTATGCAAACTCCCAGGCGTATCTGGACGACCTGATGACCGAGTTCGACCGCCAAAAGAAGAGCAACGCCCCCATCATGCAGGCGTACCACGGCGTGGACGTGCTCATCATCGATGACATCCAAAACATCATCGGCAAGCGAGCGAGCGTGGACTACTTTTTCCAGCTCATGGACGAGTTCATCCGCAACAACAAGAAGGTCGTCATCGCGGCAGACCGCGCCCCCAAGGACCTGAGCATGGACGAGCGTCTGACCAGCCGCTTCAACGCCGGCATGCTCTGCCTGGTCGCAGAGCCCAGCTACGAGATGAAATACAAGATCTTGCAGCGCTATTACGAGAACACCATCGTCGCCGCTCCCGAGGCAGGCGACGACTCGCTGCTGGCGGCCTATGGGGGCGACGGCGGGCACCTGACCGACGAGCACTTTAAACACATGGCAGAGGTGTCGGGCACCAACATCCGCGAACTCGAGAGCTTCTGCGAGCGCTGCGCCGGCGAGGCGGGCGACCGCGAGCGCGAGGGCGGAGAGCTCACCTTTGACGATATCGACGCCATTGCCAGCCAGTACTTCGACACATCGGCCAAAAAGATCAACGTGCAAACGGTTCAGTCCGTCATTGAAGAGCAGTACGGCGTGACGCACGAGGAGCTCATCGGCCCGCGTCGCAACGCCAATATCGCCAAAGCGCGCCATATCGCCATCTACCTGGCCATCGAGATGTGCGAGATGACGACCACGGCGGTGGGCGCCGAATTTGGCAACCGCAACCACTCGACCGTCAGCACGAGCTACAAAAAGGTCCAGAAGATGATCCAGGAAGACCGCACCGTCACCGAAGACCTCAAGTCCTTGCGCGATAAAATTACACTGCGCTCGTAGGAAAATAGAGACACCTGTTGAAAACTTGTCGAAACCACGGGCATAAGGTGTCTAAAACCCAACCCGCGGTGATGAAAAGTTTTGCGCAGGTTTTGAACGTGGAAAACCACCCCCATTGCACACAGGTTGCTGTCGATTCTCTTTCTGGGTCTGACCTGCGTCTTTGGGAGTAATCAACAGTTTCGTCAGTGTTATTACTATTATTAAGATATTTATATCTATAGAACGGTATTAAAAGATGAAGTTCACCGTCAGCCAGAGCTCGCTTACACAAGCCATCGGCGTCGTTATGAAGGGTGTCGCTTCGGCATCCACCCTTCCCATCCTGTCGGGCGTGCTCGTCAAGGCGCAAGACGGCATCTTGGAATTCCAGACCTCTAACTACACCATCTCGATCCGTCATCGCATCGCGGCGCATGTCGAAGAAGAGGGCGAGATGGTTATCCCCTGTAAGATGCTTTCCAATATCACTAAGACCCTCCCCGATGCCCCGGTCACCTTTGAGCTGTCCGAGCGCCAGGTGCTGATTGGTTGCGAGAAGAGCTCTTTCCGCCTGAACACGCTCGATGCCAATGACTTCCCCGAGTTTCCGGCCTATGCCATCGAGAGTGCCGTGGAGCTGCCGACCGATATCTTGTCCGAGATGGTCGGCCGCGTGTGGCGCGTCACCTCGACCGACAAGGCCCGCCCCATCCTGGGCGGCGTGCACATGAAGGTCGAGAACAACACCGTGCGCCTGGTGGCGACCGATTCCTTCCGCTTGGCCGTGTGCGATACGCAGGTCGAGACCTCAACCCTCGAGGGCTCCTTTGAACTCAACGTTCCGGCCGACGCCTTTAACGACGCGCTGAACATTATGGCCAGCCAGGCGACCATCATGATCGGGGCTACCGACACCCAGGTCGTCTTTGAGGCCGGCAACACCACCTACGTGTCGCGCCGCATCGAGGGCGTGTACCCCAACTACAAGCAGCTCATCCCCGATTCGTGCGTGACGAGCGTCAAGATCGACGTCGCCGCCTTTAACGCCGCCCTCAAGCGCGTGGCCGTTATCGCGAGCGCCAACCCCGCCGTCAAGTTCGAGATCGATGTCGAGAACGGGCAGATGGGCCTGTCCTCCATTTCCAATGACCAGGACCTTGCGCAGGAGACGATCGATGTCGAGGCCGAGGGCGAGTCGGGCACCATCGCCTTCAACTACCACTACATCTTCGGGTGCCTCAATGCCCTGTCCAAGGAGAAGGAGATCACGCTGGAGCTCAAGAGCTACTCGCAGGCGGGCATCTTCAAGTCCTACGACAAGATCAACTACCTGTACCTGGTCATGCCGGTCCGCATCTAGCAACTGCCCTATGACCATGTTCGCCCGCGATCTTTCCGTCGCGCACTACCGCAGCTTCGATAGCTATCGCCTTGCCCTGGACGAGGGCGTGACGATACTTGCGGGACCCAACGCGGCGGGAAAGACCAATCTCATAGAGGCGCTGCAGCTGCTGACGAGCGGCGCCTCGTTTAGGCATCCGACCGCAGCCGAGCTCGTCCATGACGGCGTGGGCTCGTGCAAGGTCGAGCTGAGGCTCGAGGGCGACGGCCGCGTGCTTGATATGGGATTGAGCGCGGAGGACGGTAAACGCTCGTTTAGCCGCAACGGCAAGAGATGCTCTGCCGCCGGTGTGCGCGGGGTTCTGCCGAGCGTGCTGTTTTGCCCCGACCATCTGGACATGGTTAAGCGAGGCGCCAGTGTGCGCCGCGCCGCCCTCGACGACTTTGGCATGCAACTGAGCGCACGCTATGCCGATCTTGCGAGCACCTATGGTCGCTGCGTGACCCAGCGTAACGCCTTGCTCAAGGAGGCCTGGTGCTGCCGCGAGATGCTCGGCGCGTGGAACGATTCGATTGCCCGCGCGGGCGCGGCTCTGCTCGTGCACCGGTTGGCCCTGCTCGACCGGCTGGCGGGCCATGTGCATACTGCCTACGGGCAAGTGGCGTCCGGTGAAGCCGCCAACGTGTCCTATGCGTCCACGCTGGGGGATTTGCCCCAGGTCGATGATCGCGAAGAGCTGAAGGGCTGGGCGTACGAGCGCATGCTGACTGCCCTTGATGAGCACGCCGACGAGGAAATTCGCCGCGGCGTGACGTTGGTGGGACCGCATCGCGATGAGATTGAGTTTGCCGTGGCGGGCCGCTCCGCCCGCTCATTTGCCAGCCAAGGTCAGCAGCGAACGTTGGTTCTGGCCTGGAAGGTGGCGGAGGTGGCCGTGGCTCGCGATGTCCTGGGCACCGCCCCGCTGCTGCTTTTGGACGACGTGATGAGCGAACTCGACGGCGAGCGCCGCGGTGCTTTTCTGCGGTTGATCGGCGATGATATCCAGACGGTCATAACCACGACCAACCTGGGGTATTTTACCGATGACCTGCTTGATCGAGCCAAGGTGGTGAGCATGGGTGAGACGTGCTAATTACGAGCGCGAGAGCGAAACGGTCGCCTTCAGTGGGTTTTTAAACGCAGAGCGCCAGCGCATCCTGGCGGCTGCAACACCTGAGCGCCGCGCGCAGATGGAGGCTGCCGAGGAGTCGCGCGCGGTCTATCGCGCGTGGAACGCGGTGTGCTCGGGCACGCGCGAGGGGCGGCATGTGACGGGCCTGCGCTACCTGCCCGAGTCCAATGAGCTGCTGGTATATCTCGATTCGCCCTCGTGGACGCAGGAAATGACGCTGTTGCGCGAGATCATCCGCGCGCGCATGGAGCGCGCCGGTGCGCATGTGGACGGCCTGGTGTTCAAAACCACCGCGCCCGGTCACACGCCGCCCGCCGCCAAGCAGCGCCTGCGCCCGGCGACGACCGAGCGCCCGCCGGCCCCGCACGCCGACCTCAGTGAGGCCGAGTGCACCGAGATTGAGTGCCAAGTGGCGCCCATCGAAGACCAAAAACTGCGCGAGGCCCTCGAGAATGCCATGAGAGCCAGTGCCGAGTGGGCCAAGGGCGTGCAAAGCAAAAAAGAGCCTTAAATCGCATCTGGTGGCCTTGTAGAGCCAAATACCCTCGTTCCCGAGGGTATTTTTTTACGATAAACTAGTAAGGCTGTACACATTTTCTTGACTGAAGGAGGACGTGTGGCAAACGAAAACGATTACGATGGCGGCGAGATTAAGATTCTCGAAGGTCTCGAGGCCGTTCGTAAGCGCCCGGGCATGTATATCGGCTCGACGAGCGCCAGCGGTCTGCATCACCTGGTGTGGGAGATCGTTGACAACTCCGTCGACGAGGCCATGGCCGGTTTCTGCACCGAGATCCAGGTGACG
>DBEXKF010000239.1:0-4734 GCA_048175045.1 Collinsella sp. | reverse complement strand
CTGGTCATTTAAGTCTGTCCCCAATGAGTGGGTCGGTGCCCTTTGTGCGGAGGTTGCCTTGATGCTTTATACTGGTGCGGTTAGACATCCATCCTGCAATCGAGGAGATTTCCATGGCATCAGACGTTCGCGTCCGCTTTGCACCCTCACCGACGGGCAAGCTGCACATCGGCGGCGCCCGCACCGCTATCTATAACTGGGCTTTCGCCCGCGCAAACGGCGGCACGTTCATCCTGCGCATCGACGACACCGACCCCACCCGCTCCACCGACGAGAACACGCAGATCATCCTGCGCGCCATGCGTTGGCTGGGCCTGGACTGGGACGAGGGTCCCGAGGTGGGCGGCGATTTTGGCCCTTACGCCCAGACCGAGCGCCTGGACCTGTACAAGCAGGCCGCCCAGAAGCTTTGGGACGAGGGCAAGGCCTATCCCTGCTTCTGCACCAAGGAGCAGCTCGACGCCGACCGCAAGGCCGCGCAGGAGCGTAAGGACCCCTTCCAGGGCTATCAGCGCCGTTGCCGCGATCTTGATCCCGAGGAGGCCCGTCGCCGCATCGAGGCCGGCGAGTCCTACGTCCTGCGTATCAAGGTTCCCGAGGACCGCGGAGACGTCGTCATCCACGACGCCGTCCACGGCGAGGTGACCTTCGACGCCAAGGAGCTCGACGACTTTGTCATCTTCCGCTCCGATGGCACGCCCACGTACAACTTTGCGACCGTCGTCGACGACGCCATGATGAAGATCACCCATGTCATCCGTGGCGACGACCACCTGTCCAACACCCCGCGTCAGGTCATGGTCTATGAGGCCCTCGGCGCGCCCGTGCCCACGTTCGCTCACATTTCCATGATTCTGGGCGCCGACGGCAAGAAGCTCTCCAAGCGCCACGGCGCCACCTCGGTGGAGGAGTACCGCGACGCCGGCTACCTGTCCGACGCCTTCGTCAACTACCTGGCGCTGCTCGGCTGGTCGCTCGACGGCGAGACCACGGTTATCCCGCGCGATGTCCTGGCCAGCAAGTTCTCGCTCGACCGCATCTCCAAGAACCCGGCGACCTTCGACCCCAAGAAGCTCGACTGGGTCAATGCCGAGTACATCAACGGTATGTCCGACGCCCAGTTTGCCGATGAGATCATGGTCCCCGAGCTGCACGAGGCGGGTCTCATCGAGGGTAATGTCGAGTACGGCGAGGACTGGATCGACGCGCTTGCCGCTATCGTCAAGCCGCGCACCAAGATGCCGGCCGACGCCGTGACCGTCGCCGCTCCCATCTTCGCTACGGCCGAGACGCTCGAGTATGACGAGAAGTCCGTTAACAAGGGCCTGGCCAAGGAAGGCATGGGCGCCATTCTGGACGCCGCCAAGGCCGCGCTCGAGGGCGTGGACGAGTGGACGGCTGCCAACATCGACGCCGCGCTTGAGCCGCTGCCCGAGCAGATGGACCTTAAGAAGCGCGTGGTGTTCCAGGCCGTGCGCGTCGCCGTCTGCGGCAACATGGTGAGCCCTCCGCTGGGCGAGACCATGGCGCTCGTTGGTCGCGACGACTGCCTGGCGCGCATCGACCGCGCCCGCACGATGGCGCTGTAGCAGCAGCGTAAACGCACGTATCCGAGCCCCGTTCACCCTGAGCGGGGCTCTTGTTTCTGTAGACGAATGGGATGGGAGGTGCTGGGGCCATGGCCGAGCAACTTTCGCTGTTTGGTTCGCCGGAACCTAAGGAAGCTCCGAAGTCTGCGACCCCTGCCGCCGCCCCGGCGCAGCCCGAGCCCGTCGCCGCCTATGCGAGCGTAGTCCTCGACATCCCCACCCGTGCGCTGTCCGAACCGTTTGCCTACGGCATTCCCGAGTCCCTTGCCAACGAGGCCCAGGTCGGCTCCACCGTCCTAGTTCATTTTGGCAACCGTGCGGCCGCGGGCTACATCGTCGACATCGCGCCCGAGTTGGCCGACCTGCAAGGCAACGAGGCTCTCGATCCCGCGCGCATCAAGCCTATCGAGGCTATCCTCAGCAAGCCGCTCTTTACCGCCGAGGCCGCCCGCATCGCGTGCTGGATGAGCCGCGAGTACGTCGCAACGCTTTCCGAGTGCCTGCGCCTGTTCTTGCCACCGGGCGGCAGCCCGCGCGTGGTCAAGGGCAACGACGGCGTGTGGACCGTTGAGCGCCCTGCCGTCAATCCTATCCAAAACCGCTGGGTCATGCTCACGCCCGAGGGTTTTGACTACACGCCGCCCAAGACCGCGGTCCGTCAGCGTCAGCTCATCGAGGCGCTCCAATGCGGCCCGGTCACGACACGCGACCTCAACCTGCTCTACAACAGCATGTCGGCGACCATTAAGGCGCTCGAAAAACGCGGCGTTGTCGTGGTGGAGGAGCGCCGTGCCTGGCGTGGCTGCAGCGAGCAGACCACGCTGTCCTCGGCGAGCGGTAAGGCGCCGGTGGCACTCACCAACGGCCAACGGCAGGCCCTCGCGCAGATTGAGCGCGCACGCCTGGACGCTCACGGTGATGTGGTGCTCGTCGATGGCGTAACCGGTTCCGGCAAAACCGAGGTCTACCTTTCGGCGATTGAGCGCGTGCTGGCTGCCGGCCGTTCGGCCTGCGTGCTGGTGCCCGAGATTTCGCTGACGGCCCAGACCGTCGGCCGCTTCCGCTCGCGCTTTGGCGAGACGGTCGCTGTGTTTCATTCGCGCCTTTCGGCCGGCGAGCGCCTGGACCAGTGGGATATGGTATCCAGCGGTGCGGCCCGCGTGGTCGTCGGCGCCCGTTCAGCGCTCTTTTGCCCGCTCAGCGACTTGGGCCTTATCATCATCGACGAGGAGCACGAGACCAGTTACAAGCAAGGCTCCAGCCCGCGCTACCATGCTCGCGAGGTGGCTGCCGAGATGGCTCGCCGCTATCGCTGCCCGCTTGTGTTGGGCTCGGCCACGCCTTCTGCAGAGGCCCTCGACCGCTGCCGCCGCGGCACGTACAACGGTGTTACCTGGACGCGTGTGGAGATGCCCGAGCGCCCGGGACACGCCGTGCTGCCCACGGTCCGCATTGCCGACCTGCGCCGCGAGTTCTCGCATGGCAGCCGCTCTATGTTCTCAAAACCGCTGATGGAAGGCCTGGAGCGTGTGGTCGAGCGCCGCGAGAAGGCCGTGTTGCTGCATAATCGCCGTGGCTTTGCGCCGTTCCTGATGTGCCGCGAGTGCGGCTGCGTCCCCACCTGCAACCACTGCTCCACCGCGCTTACGTATCACGAGCGCACGCACACGCTGCAGTGTCACACATGCGGTTCGTCTTGGCGCGTGCAGCCGTATCCCGCGCCCACGAGCCGTTGCCCCAAATGTGGCAGTCGCTACCTGGCAAAAATGGGCCTGGGTACGCAGCAGATCGAGGACGCACTGCACCAGATGTTGCCCGACGACGTCGCCATTATTCGTATGGATGCCGATTCCACGCGCGGCAAGGATGCGCACAAAAAGCTGCTTGAGCAGTTCGATGCCGCCGATTGCGCGGTGCTGCTCGGCACCCAAATGATCGCAAAGGGCCTCGACTTTCCCGAGGTCACGCTCGTGGGCGTGGTCAATGCCGACTTCGCCCTCAAGCTGCCGGACTTCCGCGCAGGGGAGCGCGCCTACGATCTGCTGGAGCAAGTCGCCGGCCGTGCCGGTCGTGGTGATCGCCCCGGCGAGGTCATCATCCAGACCTACCTGCCCGAGGACCCGGTCATTCGCGCCGTCGCTGAGCATGACCGTTCGATCTTTACCGACTACGACCTGGACCAGCGCCGCGACGCGCTGTACCCGCCGTTTGTTCGCCTGGTCAACATCTTGGTGTGGTCGGCAAACCGAGACGACGCGCAGGACTACATCGGGCGCATTGCAAAGCTCCTCAAGCGCCGTTGGCATGCTGCCGCGCCCGACTTTTTGCGGGCAGGGAGTGCCGTGCCGCAGGTGCTGGGCCCGGCTTCGTGTGTAATCGAGAGAGCCAAGGACCGTTACCGCTTCCATCTGCTTGTGAAGTCGCCCGTGGGGTACCATGTCTCTGTTGATATCGACGCCTGCCTCAAAGAGGTGGGCTCCGTGCGCGGCGTGAGCGTGAGCGTTGACGTCGACGCCTATGATCTGATGTAACAACCCGAAAGGATGGCCATGGAAGCCAACGGAATCGTACTGTCGCCCGACCCTCGTCTGCGCCAGGAGTGCGCCGTCATCGAGGAGATCACCCCGGCGATCGAGGCGCTTGCCGAGAAGATGAAGAAGATGATGTTCGAGAACGGCGGTTGCGGCCTGGCTGCCCCGCAGATCGGCGAGCTCATTCAGCTCGTCACCATCGACTGCGACTACAGCGACAAGAACGACTACGATCCGTACGTGCTCATCAACCCCGTCATTGTTGAGCAGAGCGACCATCTGGTGCCCTTTAGCGAGGGCTGTCTTTCCATTCCTGGCATTAGCTGCGAAATCGAGCGTCCCGACCATGTCGTCGTCGAGGCGTACGACTTGGACGCTAACCTGATTCGCTATGAGGCTTCGGGCGACCTGTTCTGCGTGTGCCTGCAGCACGAGATCGATCACCTGCACGGTAACACCATGTTCGAGCGACTGAAGCCGATGCAGAGGCTCAAGGCAGTCAAGGAGTACCAGGACGCCCTGGCCCGCGGCGCTCGACCGGGTGAGATGGAGTAGGTCCCACCGTCCCCGGTGCTGAGCGCCCACATATCATCCCGTGCTCAAACATTCTCGCT
>DBEXKF010000238.1:0-5186 GCA_048175045.1 Collinsella sp. | reverse complement strand
GATGATTGGGATTTGGTTGGGCCGGTTGCCAAGACTGTGGATGTTGCCTTTGCCAGTCGTTCCGTCACCACCAATGACCTAAAAGGCGCGCTTGCCAAGCTCGACCGTACGGCTCGTCGGCGTTGTGCTGTCACGATGGTCGCCAACTCCAGCCCGCGCTATGATCTGCACTTGATGAACGCTATCGGCGCCTCGGTTACCTGCAGTAATGGCTTTGTGTATGCTTTTAACATCCTTATTCAGATGGGTGCGTTGCCGCAGGTTACATACTTTGAATCGCCTCGTCGCGATACCTTTAATAGCCTCGAGGCAGGCGTGGCGGACTTTTCCCGCATGCTTGAGCATGGCAACGAGGATAAGGTCGACCGTCTGCGCGACTACATCGCCCAGCACATGATCGAGAATCCCCATGCCGGTGAGCCGGGCTCCAAGGGCGTGCCGCAGGGGCGCTATATGCTCGATCATGTTCGTAAGGTTCGTTGGGCGTTTATTGCATGGGAGCCGGTCTCTGCGCTCAGCTCATAGCCTGTTCGCAGCCCGCACCGCCCACTCACTCGGCATCCGCATTCTTTTTGAACTGGGCAAACGCGCTCCACACCGCGCCGTTCCTGCGCTATCGTGGGACAGCTCACGTAGATTAAGGCCCCATCGTGGGGCGCCCCATACATAGAAAGCGAGAACCCATGGCACTGACAGGAGCCCAGGTCAAGCAGCTTCGTAGCATGGCCCATCACCTCAACCCCGCCATCATCATCGGCAAGTCCGATGTCAATGAGGGCACCGTCGAGCAGACGGTCGCCTACCTGGAGAAGCACGAGCTCGTTAAGTGCTCCGTGCTCGATGGCTCCAGTCTTTCCGCCCGCGAGGCCGCCGAGGAGCTCGCCGAGCGCTGCCACGCCGACGTCGTCCAGGTTATCGGCCGCAAATTCTCGCTGTATCGCGAGTCCTCGCGCAAGGATATCGAGAAGATCAAGCTCGTCTAAGAGCCAATGATCCGGCGAGCCAACACATAGCAAGCTTACGGGTGCCCAAGTACTTTGAGCGCCCGTTTTTTATCGCTCGACCAGCACGCGATTGAGCCGCCCCTCCACCAAGCGCTCGTATAGACGCCGCGTCTCGGGCTCGGGCACGCCATTGACCTGCTCCCTCAGATGGTGCATATGCCCGCTGTACAGCTCGACGATATCGCGCCGTCGCCCCGCCGCACTGTAGACGCGCATGGCGCAGCGCACCATATCCTCACGCGCCGTTTCCTGCCGAAGCCCCGACTCCGCCAGCCAAATCGCCGACTGCAGATCGTTTTCTTCTAGAGCGGCATTTGCTCCCTTAATCATGCAATCGATGTACTTTGACTGCATAATGCGCCGCATGCGCAAAAAGGAGGTGGGAGTACAGCCATTGGGAACATACAACGGTCCGGCATAAAGCTGCTCAATCTTAAGGCACAACTCGACCAGATGGGGCCCGCGCGCACCCGTGCGATTTCCCAAAACCTCGCGGCTTATCTGGTCAAACAGCCGTACATCGGTCTTGACGTAGTCGCTGTTGAGTCCGATGCATTCATTTTGGATGAGCACACATGACTTGCCATCCGGCGTCGGCCCCAAAGCCGACCGCAAGCGCGATATCGTCGAGTACAGGTTGTTGCGGGCGCTATTAAACTCGGCATGGGGCCACAGCTCCATGGCCAGCGTCTCACGATCGACGAGCGCATCCATACCCAGCGCAAGCCGCTCGGCAAGCGTCGCCGCCTTCTTGCGGCGCCACATCTTATCCGTAATGGGAAACCCGTCGCGCTCGGCGCGAAACGCACCAAACATGCGAATCTCGATATGGTCGATGGTATCAACGGCTTCAACCTCGCCGGCCTGGAATAGGCGTTCGCCCTCCCCTTCCAAATCGTCGCGCAGCGAGTACCGCGACAGCTCGCGCACGGGAAGCTTCTTGCGTATCCTGGCCGCCGGCTCGCCCAGACAATGCATGGCAAGGCGCGCAAAGAGCCGATACGATGGCTCTAGAATCCCCGCACGATTCATGGACATCCAGGCCGCAAGATCGCTGTCTCGCCCCGCACAGGGCAAATGCAGCGCCACCATCCAGGCTTCTGCGCCACCAACCTGCGTCTGGCTTATATCGAGTAGTTCCGCTTCCTCGCGCACCGAAACCATCGAGGTGTTACGCAGATATGCCGCGCGTTCCAACAGCAATGCGTTATCGCGCATGTACGCAATCGACTCTTCGGCAAGTTTGAGCACTTGGACCGCACGGAACTTTGCATTAACCGGCCGTCCCTCTGCCAGCGACTGCCAGCCTTCTAGCAACAGGCCAAACAGCTGAATCTGGTTGTCGCGCATGCGCACAGCAAAACGATCGAGCTCGTTGAACGCCGCGTCGTCGATTACCGGCAAGCCGGAAAGGAGCCGCCGTGCCGCCAACACCATGCGCACCCAGATAGCCATCGCCTTAAGCCCGCGTACGTCGAGCGCCTCCCGCACCACCGTCATCTCGTCGTCGCGCTCGTCGGTTCCCGCAAACGACCCGTCAAAGAGCTCCACCAGCATACTATCGGCCCGTATAACAATCCCCGCGATGTCGAGCTCGCAGTCGTAGGCCTTGCTCGTTTTGAGCTGCTGTAGAACGCCGCCGTCATCTCCCCGCTCGGTCAGGCACCGCTTGACCTCGATATGCGCAGACAACATATCGAGTGCGGTATGGGATGTCTCGATTTCTGGCACGGCCAGGTTCGTAGGAAGCCCAAGCCCGTTGTCCCCATAGCAAACAGCCGTCAGCGTCTGGGCCACCCTCCATGAAACAGGGTCTATTTCACAGGCCGCCCGTTCGCCCCCGCGCTCGATAACCGATGCCATATAGCGAGCGAGCTTTGTATTGGACACGCTGACCGCTGCCAGATATACGCCGAGTGCCTCGGCAGGCGTTGGCTCTGGAGCCGGATCGTCAGCATCGATCGTGCCCAGCGCTGCTCGGCAGATATCGGCCCCGTGCCCCGTCAGGGCCAGATCGACCCCATACTGCCCAGCAAGTTCAAGGACCGCTTCACGGTCCAAAAAGGCGTCCGCCAGGCCCATCGCCGCATCGCATCGGCCCGCCTTAAGCAAAATCCGAGCCGCCCTCGGAACAAGTTCGGGGCGAACCTCGGCCACCAACTTACGCAAACGCAAGCGTCCGTTATCCTCCGTGCCCAGACACGTAAAACTCCGCTCGGCGGGATCCAAGCCAAAGATCGGGTAGTCGCGCACAAAGTAGGACTGGTCGACCATCGACAACCTCACCCCACAAGCCTCGAGTTCTGCGATATTGCCCTCGCCCATCAAAACCATGAGACATGCCACGCAAAACAGCGCATTATTGTCGAGCGAAGCCAGATCGGCAAGTGCCGCGCCATATACGTTGACAATCTCGTTTTCGAGCAGACCGGCTACGTCGCCTTGGCCATACAGACCCGTCTGCAATGCCGAAACCAGCTCGGGCACGCCCTGCGTGAGCTGATAGAAGTCGAGCGATGTGCTGATTGAAAACGCCGATGCCCACGCCGAATACTCATAGGCATGCACCTTGAGCATCTGCGCATTGATCTTAACCGAATCGCCCAGCCCATGAATCAGCTGACGATTTGAAGGACGGCAGGAGATAAAGACCCCTACCCCCATAGCGCGCAGGCCGCGAATCCTGTCGATGAGGTCTTCGGTATCGTGCTGATCGAGGTTTGGCACATTATCAATCGCGATAAGAGAGTGCGGTTTGTCTTTGAGTTCTTCGGTAACCACCTCGAGCTGCATAAACACCTCGCGCCCAGTGGCGCGATCGGCCTCGATAATCCGCACGGGGCCTCGCGTCGGGTCGCATTTAACCTCATGGGTGTACTGCAGCAGCACCGAGGTCTTCCCAAACCCGTCGGGCGCATAAAGCACCACGATGCCGGCCTTTCGGCCCTTGGCGATAAGCTCATTCATCAAGCGTTCGCGTCGCACCATATAGCCTCCGCCCAGCGGCATCAGCTCGAGGTCGTCTATACCGCTCAAATCATTTACCATGCCCGCTCCTCAACTCGACCGTATGGACACTGTAGCCGCAAGACCATACAAGCCGCGCTATGAATAGAGCGACCTTGTGTTTTAGGTTGTCTTTTGGTACGCAAGCGGCAAGTTTTTGTACAGCGAGGGCCGATTGTTGTTAATCCCCCGACTAATCGGTCTTTAAGCAGGTAAATGAGCTTGTCAGCTTGTCCCATCTAAGCGGCAGTGTAACGCAGATGAACAAGGTCCAGCCATGTCATTCAACTCGCCTAGCACCCGCTACCGTCTACGACCTTCTAGTGGCATTTTTTCATAGAATCTGATATGGAATGAATCAAGCTGTTGGACATCCGGTATTCGTCAAGCTTACGGCAAGTTTTTGGTCAAGTGGGCGGAAAGGGATAGCAAAAAGGCCCCCGCAAAGCGGGGGCCTTAGGCAAGGTTATGTCGAGCTGCAGGATTCGCGCTACTCGCAGAGCGAAAGAGCGGCCTCGTCGGCAACGACAACGCAGTTGGTGTGCAGCTGCAGGATCGAAGCCGGGCACTCGGGTGTAACCGGACCATAGCACATGTCATGCACAGCCTGAGCCTTGGCCTCGCCGTTGGCGACGACCAGGATCATGCGGGCATACATGATGGTCTGGGTACCCATGGTGTAGGCCTGCCGGGGAACATCGTCGATGCTGTCGAACAGGCGGCTGTTGGCCTGAATGGTGCTCTCGGTGAGGTCGACACAGTGCGTACCCTTGGAGAAGTGGTCATCGGGCTCGTTGAAGCCAATGTGACCGTTGTTACCGATGCCGAGCAGCTGCAGATCAGGGTAACCGGCAGCAGCGACGATCTTGTCGTACTCAGAGCAGGCAGCGGCAGCGTCGGGATTAGAGCCATCGGGCACATGCGTGTTGTTCAGGTCGATGTTAATGTGATCGAAGAAGTTCTCACGCATGAAGTAGTGATAGCTCTGGGGATCGTCGTGCGAAAGGCCGCGATACTCGTCCAGGTTGTAGGTGCTGACCTCGGCAAAGTCGACGTCACCCTTCTTGTACCAAGCAGCGAGCTGCTTGTAGGCACCGATCGGGGTGGAGCCGGTGGCAAGGCCCAGCACACAGTCGGGCTTGAGGATAACCTGCGCCGAGATGATATTAGCGGCCT
>DBEXKF010000237.1:0-10979 GCA_048175045.1 Collinsella sp. | reverse complement strand
CGCCCGCGCAAAAGGCTCATATTGTCAGTCTCATTCGACTCTCTGGCCATACGGTCGGCTATATCGGCGACGGCGTGAACGACGTGCCGGCGCTTACGTCGGCAGACGTCGGCATCGTGGTGGATTCTGCAGCCGCCGAGTCCAAGAAGGTTGCCGACCTCGTACTGCTCGAGCGTGACCTGGGCGTGGTCGCCGAGGGCGTACGCGAGGGCAGGGCCTCGTTCGCCAACGCCTCCAAGTACATTCGCATCGCGTCGAGTTCCAACTTTGGCAATATCTGCTCGGTTGCCGCCTCGAGTATCTTCCTGCCGTTTTTGCCGGCGACCGCTACTCAACTGCTTCTGCTCAACCTGCTTTACGACGCGACCTGCCTGGCTCTGTCGTGGGATAACGTCGACGGGGAGGAGATCGCTCGTCCCAAGGCATGGTCGGGCAAGGGCCTCGGCAGCTTTATGCTCCATTTTGGCTTCGCGAGTTCGGCGTTTGACATCATCACGTTTGCCATCTTGCTCCTGGGCGTTTGCCCTGCGGTGTGCGGTGGGTCCTTTGCCACGTTGGGCGCTGCGGGCCAAGCGGCCTTTATCGCGACCTTCCAGACCGGATGGTTGCTGGAGTGCGCTTGGACCGAATCGCTCGTGCTCCTCGTCTTGCGAGCGCGCAATGTTCGCCACGGGGACCGGCCGTGTCGTCCGCTCGTGATAATGGTCGCCACCATGCTTATCGCCTCGGCCCTTCTCGCGCTGAGTCCTGCCGCGCAACTGCTCGGCCTTGCCACGCTGCCCATGTGGTATCTGGGAATCGTTGCACTGCTGAGCGTGTTGTATCTTGTTGTTGTTTCGACGATCAAGCGGGTTTACCTGTCCCGCTCGAGCAGTCTGTTCTAGGGCGGTTCTATGCGTACCAACAGAACCAACATAGCGATTACACCCGCCGAGGCAGCCGAGCTCAGCAGCGCGCTGTTCTCGTCCGGTAGCGCTGCCGCCCTCGAACTTGCACCCGTGTTTGCCGATATCGCATCGGGCAGGCTGACCGCCATAGAACTGGCAGTTGCCGGCTCGCAGACAAGTGCTGCTGCGGAGCCCATCGTTATCGACGGTCTTGCCATCGATCTGGCTTCGCGCACCGTTAAAGTGTCGGGCGCGCCTGTTTCGCTCACGCCCAAAGAATTCGATATCCTGGCCTTTTTGGCGAGCAACCGGGGCACAGTCTTTAGCAAAGAGGAAATCTATCGCGCGGTATGGCAAGACGAGTATCTGCTCGATGACAGTAACATCATGGCCTTTGTCCGCAAGATCCGAAAGAAGATTGAACCCGAGCCCGACAATCCCCGTTACCTGCTGACTGTTTGGGGTGTGGGCTATAAAATGGCCGAGTAACGCGTTGAATCGTTCGCTTCTATCGACCCCAAAAGTCACTCTGACAATCCTTGCTAAATCGCAAGAAAGCCGCAAGAAACCAGCCATGTGCCCGGTCTTGCGGCTTTTCTATTCTAAAGACAGTCGCAGACGCGAAGGGAAGGTGAGGACCGTGGGCGGCAGTGACAGTACCAGCAAGGCAGGGCGATGTCTGTCGGCGCGGGTCCACCTTAATGGCGGGCGTCGCGGCTAGACGGCTCTGCATCCGATCGATAGAACGGAGCAAGGCAATTGAAGAAGCTGAATATGCGCCATACGCCATCTACAGTCCAGGCGCAAAACGAACTGATCAGGCATCGTGCAGAGGGCCGCATCCAGCATGCGGCAACTATCCCGCTGATGGACGCCATGTCCTGGGTGGGCTCGAACCTGGGTGGTCTAACCCGTGATGAGGTCGCGCGCAGCGAGGCCGATAACGGACGCAACGTGGTCACGCGCGGCAAGAAAAAGTCGCTTGCCCGCAAGCTTGCGGATGCATTCGTCAATCCCTTTACGGCAATTCTGTTCTTCTTGGCCATTATTTCGGCAACGACGGACATGGTGTTTCCGGCGTTGTCGATGATGGGCAGCACGCCGGAGGACTTTGACTCGCTGACGGTGATTATCATCACCACAATGGTGGTTCTTTCGGGCACGCTGCGCTATATCCAGGAAGCGCGCAGCGGCAATGCGGCCGAAAAGCTGCTCGACATGATCACGACCAGCGTGACGGTCACCCGCAAGGATGCCCCCAGGACCGAGATTCCCATCGACGACGTGGTGGTCGGCGACATTGTGCATCTGTCCGCCGGCGACATGATTCCCGCCGACGTGAGGATTATCGAGGCCAAGGACCTCTTTGTGAGTCAAGCCAGCCTGACGGGCGAGAGCGAGCCGGTCGAGAAGGTTCCCGCAACCTGCACCGAGTCCGACTCGGCCACGTCGTTCGAGAACATCGCCCTCATGGGCAGCAGTGTGATCTCGGGCAGCGCGACGGCGCTCGTCTTTAGTGTGGGCGAGCAGACCCTGTTTGGTTCCATGGCGTCGAGCCTGTCCGACGACGCTGTGGAGACGAGCTTTTCCAAAGGCGTCAACAGCGTCTCGTGGGTGCTCATCCGCTTTATGATGGTGATGGTTCCGTTTGTCTTTTTGATCAACGGTGTCACGAAGGGCAATTGGCTCGATGCCGGCCTGTTCGCCATCAGCATTGCCGTGGGTCTGACGCCCGAGATGCTGCCCATGATCGTTACCACGTGCCTTGCCAAGGGCGCGGTTGCCATGAGTAAAAAGCAGACGATCGTTAAGAACCTCAACTCGATTCAAAACTTTGGCGCGATGGACGTGCTGTGCACGGACAAGACCGGCACGCTTACGCAGGACCAGGTGGTGCTGGAGTATCACTGGAATATCGACGGCCAGGAGGATTCGCGCGTTTTGCGCCACGCCTACCTCAACAGCTATTTCCAGACGGGCTATAAGAATCTGATGGATCTGGCGATCATCAAGTGCACGGAGGAAGAGGAGCAAAACGACCCGAGTCTCACCGATCTTTCGGAGGCATACGTGAAGGTCGATGAGGTGCCGTTCGACTTTACGCGCCGTCGCCTCACCACGGTGGTGCGCGATCGCAGCGGCAAGACCCAGATGGTTACCAAGGGCGCGGTCGAGGAGATGCTGTCGGTGTGCTCACATGCCGAGATCGACGGCGGCGTTCACGTGCTGGACGACGAGGTGCGCGAGCGCATTCTGGCAACAGTTGCCGACCTTAATGATGACGGTTTCCGTGTGCTGGCGATTGCTCAAAAGTCCAACCCGTCACCCGCCGGTGCCTTTAGCGCCGAGGACGAGCGCGACATGGTCCTAATCGGCTACCTGGCCTTTTTGGATCCGCCTAAAGAGTCCACGGCCGATGCGATTGAGGCGCTGCGCAATCATGGCGTTGCCACCAAGATCCTGACTGGCGACAACGAGAAGGTCACGCGCACCATCTGCAAGCAGGTGGGGCTACAGGTCAACAACATGTTGCTCGGCGGCAACATCGCTGACATGGATGACGCCGAGCTCGCTCGCCGGGCCGAGGACGTGCAGGTCTTCGCCAAGCTCACGCCCGACCAAAAGGCGCGTGTCGTTTCCGTCCTGCGTACGAACGGGCATGTGGTGGGCTACATGGGCGACGGTATCAACGATGCCTCTGCCATGAAGTCGTCCGACATCGGCATCTCGGTCGACACGGCCGTCGACGTTGCCAAGGAGTCCGCCGACATCATCTTGCTCGAGAAGGACCTGATGGTGCTCGAGGAGGGCATCATCGAGGGGCGTAAGACCTACGCCAACATGATCAAGTACATCAAGATGACCGCGAGCTCCAACTTTGGCAACATGTTTAGCGTGCTTGCCGCGTCTGCCCTGCTGCCGTTTTTGCCCATGATGAGCATCCAACTGATCTTGCTCAACCTGATTTATGACTGCAGCTGCCTGGCGATTCCCTGGGACAACGTGGACGAGGAGTTCCTGCGCGTGCCGCGTACCTGGGATGCGTCGAGTGTCGGCAGGTTCATGATCTGGATTGGGCCCACCAGCTCCATCTTCGACTTTATGACCTATATCTTTATGTACTTTGTCTTCTGCCCGTTGTTTGTGAGCCACGGCGTGCTGTTCAACGAGCTGGCGAGCGTCTACTCGGGTGCCACACTGGAGCAGATGCAGCTGGCCTACATCGCGCTGTTCCAGGCTGGTTGGTTCGTCGAATCCATGTGGAGCCAGACCTTGGTTATCCATATGATTCGCACGCCCAAGTTTCCGTTTATCCAGAGCCGTGCCTCGGCTCCGGTGATGCTGCTCACGATGACCGGCATTGCACTGCTCACGCTGATCCCGTTTAGCCCGCTTGGCCCCACGCTGGGCCTGGGAGCGCTGCCCGTCGAGTACTTCTTGTTCCTGATTCCGTGCATCTTGCTGTACATGGCGCTGGCGACGAGCCTTAAGAAGGCCTATGTCAAGCGTTACGGCGAGCTGCTGTAGCTGATTTCGATGTAGAGAGGAGCGTTTACATGAACTGGGCTCTGATTTGGATTGATTTGTTTGGGACTACGGAGTGGCTTGGGCTCAACATGGGCTTTTGGGTGGCCAATGGCGTTGTCCTGGTGATTGTCATCATTATGAATGTCGTCTTTTGGAGCATGAAACCGCTGCCCAAGGACGAATAACATGCATGGGATTGCCTGCGCCGCTGTGCCAAAATAAACACTCGAATGATGTACAAATGTGAAAAAGGGACAGCCCCTTTGTCACATTGATTTGAAAGTTGATGTTGATGATTCTATCGCTGGCCCCCATGGAGGGGATTACCGGGCATGTGTTCCGCCGCGTGCATGCGGAGTGCTTCGGCGCGCTCGATTGTTATTACACGCCGTTTTTGCCGCCGCCGCGGGTGGGCAATCGCTTTGGCGGCAAGGCGTTTAAGGAGGTCGATCCTGCCAACAACCAGGGGCTTAACGTGGTGCCCCAGCTCATGTCCAAGAACGCGGATGAGTTTGTGTGGGCGGCGCAGGTGCTTGCCGATATGGGCTACCACGAGGTCAACCTCAACTTGGGATGTCCCTCGGGTACGGTTGTCGCCAAAGGTAAGGGTTCGGGCTTTCTGCGTAACCTGGATGAGCTCGAGGTGTTCTTGAGCGACGCGTGCGAGCGCTCGCCACTGCCGGTGTCGGTCAAGACCAGGCTGGGGCTTGAGAGCGATGACGAGTACGAGCGCGTGCTCGACCTGTATTGCCGCATGCCGCTTGCCGAGCTGATCGTGCATCCGCGCGTGCAAAAGGATCGCTATACGGGCTCGCCGCGCAAAGAGTATTATGGCGAGACGCTGGAGCGGGCGTCGTTCCCGGTAGCCTATAACGGCGACATTTTTGACCTTGAGGACATGGATGCGCTGGTTGCTGCCTATCCCGACACGCGCCATGTAATGCTGGGTCGCGGTCTGCTTGCAAACCCTGCGCTGGCACGCATGGTAAACGGCGGCCCTGCCGCCACCGTCGCCGAGCTGCAGCGTTTCCATGACACGCTGTTCGCTGCCTATGCGGACGAGATTGGCGGCAATGCGGTCTTTCGCATGAAGGAATGGTGGTTCTACGCCAAGTGCGCTTTCGCCGATCCAGCCACCGTCCACAAGCTCGTTCGCAAAACCAAGAAGGTCGACGAATACCGCGCCGCCGTCGACCGCGTCTTCCGCGAACAACCCCTCGCGCCCGTTGCCCGCTTCCACGGCTAGTTGGTCGCTGGGGACGTTCTTAAACGACTAAAAAGCTGTACACCAGCATCCAAAGATGTCGAAAAATGTCGACTTTGGATGCTGGTGTACATGTTTGGGGCGAGTTGGCCGCAATGGACGTGCTAGAGCAGGTTCCCCTTCGCCCACGCGATGATGTCGCTCGACTCGTAAAGCGGCTTGCCGTCGATGAACAGGCAGGGAACTTGGCGCTTTCCGCCGACGGCGATGAGTGTCTGTTCGGCTTCGGCATCGGTCGAGATATTGCGCTCGGGAATGGTCACGCCGTTATCGGCAAGGAATCGCTTGACTTTTATGCAATACGGGCAGCCGGTCATAACGTACAGCGTGAGCTCATGATTAGTAGCCATGGGTCTCCAATCGGTTGAGGTTTCGATTGAAATACCCAAAGCCGCCGCGGTCTATGCGCGAGCCAGCGACGACTCGATTGCCTGAACCAGAAACGTCGTGGCTCCGGTGCCGCAGGGCTTGTCGTAGTAGTCAACAAAGCGCTGGTCGGCAAGATAGCCGTGGGCGAGGCCCAGGTACGCCTCGTCTTGGGGCTCGCATCCCCAGTTGAGAGCAATCCATCGACGGTGCATTGTAACCAGTTTTTGGGCTTCGTTGCTCTCTGGGTCGCCAATGCCCATGGCAATCGAGAGCTGGCCCAAAATGGCGCGTTCAAGTTCCTTCATGTCGTTCCATGTCTGAGGATCCATATCCAGTAACGTTTCGTTTGCTGCATCGATAGCCTCATTGCCATAGCGCGCCCGCGCCTCGGCACCGTAGCGCTCCTCGTTTTCCTGCACGGAGCGCCAGCGCTCCAGTTGCGGCAGCACGGCGCCCATGAGCGAGACGGCTTCGTCGAGCGACATACCGGTGTTTTGTGCCAGCCGCGGGGCACAATCCTCGATCATTGCCTCCATCGTGGTGTCGTAGGTGTACTTGCCGTGGTCGTAGCACCACTTGCAGTAATGATCGGTCGCGGCGCCCGTGGCATCGGTGCCGCAGTCGTCGGGCGTGAGTATCATGCCGCAGCTCTGGCAATAGTGCTCGGGCATTTCGAGCAGGTGAGACAGGGGCTCGCCGGTCACGGCGGCGATGAGCTTCATCATGTCGATGCCCGGGGTGACCTCGTCGCGCTCCCAACGGCTGACGGCTTGGCGTGTGACGAAGAGCTTGGCGGCGAGCTGCTCCTGGGTAAGGTGATGGGCGCGACGAATGGCAATGAGCTTTTCTGCAAAGGCCATAGCGGCTCCTTTCTGCTGGTTGATGGCTTAAGCATACGCGGCGGCAGATGCCCTTCCAAGCAACCGTTGGTTGCATGACGGGGGACCGCGGCGAAGAATTGCGCGCAGCGTCCCACGCCTCCATGCCGTACAATGACCGGCATGGAACCTATTGCACACATACATACCGACCTGCCGCAGAAGTTCGGTATTCCGCGCAACAGCTTTTTGGCGCCTCATCTGCAGGGACGCATCGTTTTTGAGCCGGAATTTGCCTCCAATGCAGCGGTTGAGGGTCTGGACTCCTTCTCTCACCTGTGGCTGCTGTGGCGTTTTGAAAACGGCACGCCCGGCGGCACGGCTAAGGACATAGCTGCCGATGCCAAGTCGCAGGACAGGTCCGGTACCAACGCAAAATGGTCGAAGACCGTGCGCCCGCCGCGCCTGGGTGGAGCCGAGCGCGTGGGCGTGCTTGCCACGCGCAGTCCGTTTCGCCCTAATCCCATCGGTCTCACCTGCGTTAAGCTCGACCGCGTGGAGCTTACCGACGACGGCCCCATCATCCATGTGCTGGGAGCAGATCTGCGCGACGGCACGCCCATCTACGATATCAAACCCTACATTCCGTTTGCGGACTGTCACCCGGATGCGACCGGCGGCTGGATTGAGGATGCTCCGTGGCAAGAGCTCGATGTTGAGTTTCCGCAAGCACTGCAGGATATGGTCCCGCCCGCAAAGCTCCTCGGCTTGGTCGAGGTCCTTCGCCAAGACCCGCGCCGCGCGGGCAGCAAGCACGAGCCACACCGCGTCTATCATCTGGCTTACGCCGGGCTCGACATATCGTTTACGGTCGATGAAACCCAGCTAACCGTAGTTGCCGTCAACGACGCGCAAGACTAACCAGCCATTCGTCCGCACCCGTCAAATTAAGCGCCAAACCCCGCGCCAAAACCGCCCACGCTGGTGGACAATAACGCCTACCAAAACAATCAACTTTGCACGGGAGTCCAGCATGAAATACGACTTCACTTCAATCATCGACCGCCACGGCATGGACGCCATCGCCGTTGACTCTTGGGGTGAGATCCCCGGTATGGCCCCGAACGCACCCGACGAGGGCTTCGACCGCATTCCCATGTGGGTGGCCGACATGAACTTTGCCACGGTGCCCACGGTCCAGGAACACATCATTCAGCGCGCCCAGCACCCCATGTTTGGCTACTTTAACCCGCGCGCCGAGTACTTCGACCGCATCATCGAATGGCAGAGCCGCCGCAATGGCGTCGAGGGCCTGCGCCCTGAACATATCGGCTACGAAAACGGCGTGCTGGGCGGTGTCGTGTCGACGCTGCGTGCGTATGTTCAGCCGGGCGATGCGGTGCTGGTCCACAGCCCTACCTACATCGGCTTTACCAAGTCCATTGAGGCCGCGGGCTATCGCATTGTCCACAGCCCGCTTAAGCTCGACGACCAGGGCGTGTGGCGTATGGACTTTGAGGACATGGAGCACAAGCTCGTCCAAAACCACATCCATGCCGCGGTGTTCTGCTCGCCGCACAATCCCTGCGGCCGCGTATGGGAACGCGACGAGATTGAGCGCGCCATGGACATCTATCGCCAGCACGATTGCGTGGTGATCTCGGACGAGATTTGGTCCGATATCATCCTGCCGGGGCACAGGCATATCCCGACGCAGTCGGTGAGCGAGGATGCCCGCATGCGCACGGTTGCCCTCTACGCGCCTAGCAAGACGTTCAACCTGGCGGGCCTGGTCGGCAGCTACCACATCATCTATATCGAGACGCTGCGCGACCGCGTGTGCGCCGTGTCCAACAAGACTCACTACAACGAGATGAACGTCCTCTCCATGCATGCGCTTATCGGTGCCTACCAGCCGCAGGGCTATGAGTGGGTGGACGAGCTCAATCAGGTGCTTGCCGGCAATATCGAGTACTTCTGCGATTACGTGGACGAACATTTTGAGGGCGTGTCCTATTCGCGTCCGCAGGGCACGTACATGGTGTTTCTGGACTGCACCGAGTGGTGCCGCGAGCATGGCCGCGATATTCAGTGGTTGCTCGACGAGGGGGCGCGCGTGGGCGTTGGCTACCAAGATGGCCGTCCGTTCCACGGGCCCTGCCACATTCGTGTGAATCTGGCGCTGCCGCTTTCGCGCGTGAGGGAAGCGTGCGACCGCCTGGACCGCTACGTTTTTAATGCACGGTAGGCGTGCGCTGCATGCGGGACCTTCTGCCAAGTCGGCTGGAAGGCCCCGCATGGTAGAACGTCTGTAACCATTGGGCACTCGCGTGGTTTCGTTTGCTATTATCTTTAACCATTTCAGTCTGTAAACAGGATCGTCTGGAGCTCGATGAAAAGACCCCGTCGCTCGGTTGCCATATCGTTGTTTGTTGCGCTTGCGGTAGCGTGTGCCTTTGTCGTAGCGATAGCCGGCTGTTCCGGGTCGAATGGCAGGGCCTCGACGTCTGCATTAGAAGGCCTGGACGCCTCGCAGGCCAAAGACGACAACCTTAAGACGCTCAACGTCGGCAGCGACCTCTATCCACCGTTTGTGTATACCGACGAGTACGGCGATATCGTTGGCCTGGATGTCGAGATATTGACCGAGGCTTTGGCCCGCATTGGTTACAAGCCAAAGTACCAGCTGATCGATTGGGAAAAGAAGAACGAGCTACTGGCGAGCGGCGAGCTCGATTGCGTCATGGGCAGCTTTAGTATGACGGGTCGCGAAAACGAGTATCGTTGGGCCGGCCCGTACCTTGCGAGCCGCCAGGTGGTCGCGGTCGATCCCCAGAGCGATATCTACACGCTTGCCGATCTTGAGGATAAGGTCGTGGCGGTCCAGTCCACCACCAAGCCCGAGGACATTTTGCTCAATCATACAAATGAAAACGTTCCGCAGATCAAAGAGCTCTACTGCTTTTCGGACCGCTCATACCTGAACCCGGCGCTCGTCGAAGGTCTGGTCGACGCCATCGCCGCGCATGAGTCCTCGCTGCTCACCTACGAAAAAGACTATGGTGTGACGTATCGCATTTTGGATGAGCCGCTGCTAGAGGTTGGTTTGGGCACCGCTTTCGATATCAATGATACGCGCGGCATCGACGTTAAACTCACCCGTGCCTACCAAGAAATGCTTGCCGATGGCACCATGGAACGTCTGGTGTCAAAGTACTTTGATGACCCTTCGCCATTTTTGAATATGGAGGGCCTGTCATGATCGATGCGCCTGACCACGCCGTAGAGGAGCGGGGCAATCGTTCGACAGGGGCATGGCTCCTTGTCGCCCTGCTGGGGATAGCGCTCTCGGTTGCTGCCGGCATGATGAGCTACGGCTACACGGCAGCTCAGGCCGAGCAGCGCTTTGCCGACGTTGTCGATTACGTGGCGACGCAGAGCCTTTCCTACGATGCATTCAATAGCGCCTATACGACCAAAAACCTGATTCGCGTTATGGAGATCGCCGGAGAGACAGCGCGCGATATGGAGCGCGACGGTTCGGTGGATAACGCCATGCTGGAGCAATATGCCGACCAGTTCAACGTGAGCGCGCTGATCGTGACGGACGCATCGGGCAATTTGGTGTCCGAGTCCTCGACGGATGGCGTGGGCTATGAGTCACTCGCTACGTATCTCAAGGAAGCACCCGTGCTGGAGGTGGCAGCCCATCCGCTTAAGTCCTATACCGCCCGCATTACGCTTTCGGATGATTCGGTTGCAGACATTGGTTGCGTGACCCGGCAAGATGGCGAGGGCATCGTTATCGCGGTCAGGCATCAGAGCGCGAAGGCAGTTGCAAGCAATACGCTCAAACTGCAGAGCTTGCTCGGTGGTTATGAGACCATCGACAGTGGCAATATCGTAATCGAAAGCGATGGCAAAGTCGTTGCGACCAATGCCGTTGAACCCACCATATTGGGCGTATTCAATCTGCCTGCAACGGATGTCTTTATTGTCGACGGTATTAAGGATCGATGCCTGCCCGGCAAAGTCCGACTGGTCAACGCCAGCGGCGAGTGGTATTTGGGCACATTTGGAAAAGCGCGCGGGTTCTACGTGTACACCTATGCC
>DBEXKF010000236.1:0-2261 GCA_048175045.1 Collinsella sp. | reverse complement strand
AAAAATAAAGCCCATGGCAGGCGAACGGCGCAACGTCTTTCGGCGAAGGGAATGTCAAGTAAAAATTGGATAGAGTGGCCGAGTTTTTGCTATCGTCGCGAGCCATCGAACACGTTTTGAAACTTTGCTGCGGCGCGCGGGAAGTCGGCGCGAGACTTTATCATAGGGTGACAAACAACGATGAGGAGCACATACCTATGACAGACGAGCTGGACCCCCAGACTCAACAGCATATTGATGATTCCGCAGACGTCACCGCAGATACTGACGCTGTGACCTGCGATAGTACCGACGTCGACGGCCCCATCTTGGACGAAAGCGCTACGGCGGAAACCCCTGGCGCCGAAGATGCAGGCGAGCAAAACGACGATGCGCCCGCTCAGGACGACGACCCCGTACAGGATGCCGCTCCGCAAGCTGCGGGCCCTATCGAGGTGTCTTCGGAAGAAGAGCTCGATGCCGTCATGGACTCCATGATGGATGCCGTCAAAGCGATGAAAGACGCCGTGGCCGATGCCGATATTGATGCCGAGGAAGAGGAGGCCGCCGAGGCGGCCTCGACCTTTGTGCCCGGCGAGACCCCCGTTGCCGACCAGGGCAGCACCATGCCCTCGTTTCTGCAGCTCGAGCACCCCACGATTGGCGCCGATGCGGTCGATCCGCACGCAGCGGGCTTTTCTGTGGTCGAGGGCGGTACCGGCAATATCGCCGCGCCGCAGGCTGCCGATGCGGACGCTGTCGACACCGCTCGCCCGATCGCCCCGCACTCCCCCGACGCGAGCCGCGATCTGGGGACCGCTGTCTCGAACACCGCGAACGCCGTGGGCACCTTTATTGCCCAGGGCGCCTCGGCCATGCGCGAGATGAACGCCGCGAAAAAGGCACTTGCCGATGCCCGCGCCCACCTGGCCGAACTTGAGCAGCGCATTGTCGATCAGGCCGAGGAGCTCGAGACGCGCCAGGATATCGCAGGCCGCTACGACCAGATCGTCGCCGACCAGCGTCAGGCGATCGCCACAGCGCAAAAGACCGCTGCGGCAGCCGAGATTGACCGTGATGCCCACGCCGCCAAAGCGACAGAGCTCAAGAGTCAGCTCGAACAAATGAAGACAGAGGATGACGCGACTGAGCTCCGCCTGAAGGCCGCGCTCGACGCCGTGGAGGCCCGCGAGGCAAGCTCGCGCGAGACCGGCAACCGCCTCGTTCGACGTCTTGAGGATTCCAAGCGCATCCGCGACAAGGTGCAGGCCGAGCGAGACGCCGGCATTGCCGCCGCACAACAAACCGTCGACGCCACGCGCGCCCAGCTCGAGACGCTGCGTCATGAGTATGCCGAGCTGCAACGCAATCCCTCGGCAAATCCCGCCAACTATACGGTGCGCACCAGCGAGCTCTCGATGCAGATCTCCGACACGGCAGATGCCCTGCGTAAAGCCGAAGAAGATGTCCCGTGCATCACCGCCGACCTTGAGCACTCGCTTGCCGCAGCCGAGCAGGCCGTCGAGCAGGCTCAAGCCCCTATCGCCGACGCCAAACGCGCGCACCAAGCCGTGACGACTGAGGCCGATGCCGCGCGCGACGAGCTGCAGACGGCGAAAACTGCCGCCACGACGCGCCAGCGCGAACTGCGCGAGAAGATCGCCGCCGAGGACAAGGCACGCCGCGACCAAGAGCAAAGCATCGCCAACGCCCAAGCAGATGCTGCACATGCACAGTCGATCATCGAGCAGGCGACCGAGGTACATGACCATCCAGAGATCACTGAGTCGCTTGCAGGATCCTTGGCCCGAGACAAAGCCGAACACGCCGAGACTGAGCGAGAAGTCGCCCAGCTCGAGGCCACCGAGGACGCGGTGCGCGAGCGTACCCGCGACTCACGCATCAAATTCACCGGCGCCATCGTCTGCATCGTCGCCGCAATCCTGGTGATCATCCTGATCTGGTTGTTCGCAAGTAAGTAAACCAGCCGCCAAAAAGCGCTCAACGCAGTTGCGGTGAGATAGTTCCTGTTTAGCCCCAAAAAGGCCAATTCAAGAACTATCTCACCGCAACTTATTTAGATCGACGCAAGGCAATCTATCCCTCTTGCACCAATCTCTTGACATAAGGAGTGTCCCCAGGTGCCGGCACAAAAGGAACGTCCCCAAGTGCCAAGTGCCCAATGACTACTCAACAACCACGGCAACACCGATGTAATGGCAGAGTCAGCGAGCGGGTCGCATTTGTGACAAGGTGACGTGAAACGAAAGGGCGCTGACCTT
>DBEXKF010000235.1:0-4328 GCA_048175045.1 Collinsella sp. | reverse complement strand
CCTCCCCTACGTTAGCTTCGCTGACGGCGGCTACAGGGACCTACGCTTTGTAAAAGCGCCGGGCTGATAGTTGCTTTTTATTGGTAGGGGCTCTTGCTAGGTAGGGGCACTTACTAGTGACAGGCTTCGCCTGTGCGCTTGGTTTACGCTGCGCTTGTTTCTTTGTATTCGAAGACTGGTTCTAGGAGGTCTTCGATGTTGCAGTGTAGGACTTTTGCAATATCCCTCACTGTCGTTACCGAGGCTTCGTTGATGTTTCGCTGGCGCTGTTCGTACATTTGGATTGAACGGAGCGATACACCCGATTCGTATGCCAGGTCTTGTTGGGTTTTTTTAATCCTCTTTCTTGCTAGCGCCAGTTTAGTCTGACGCGGCGCCTTCTTCGCCATATCACAGACAAGGCGCGCCACGCGCTCCTCCGAGGCCTCATGCCAGGGGTAGTACAGGTTTCGCAGCGCATCAAATGGAACAACATGAAGCAGATCTTCGAACGATCCCCCTAGGCGCCACTGCAAATATGCCAGTATCCAGCCCGTCCAATATTCTGGTGTCTTCTCAAATCGGTAGGTCCGATCTGGCATCGACCCTGTTTGGTAACCAGATCTTTCGGCGATAAGCGCGAACAGCTCAACGCCCGATTTTCCCGACACTACCCATGCGTTGCCGCATTCGAACTCGCGAGCTACGCCGCTCAAGCAAAAGAGTTCAGCAACTTCCGATCCTTCTGCTCCATAATCGTTAACGGCATAGTCAAAGCAGTCGCCGAGATTGTTCATTGCGTCCTCGAGGTAGTAGACGGGGTATGTCCTACTCGGCCCACGATCCGTTAACTCTTGGATCATTCAAATCAACCCTCCCTGCCATCAAATCCCTAATGTCGACACCATCAGAGTCAAATCCGTTTACCGTATCCAGGTACTTTCGTCGAGCGTTCTGTTCTCGCTCAAATCGTTTGGGATAAAACTCAGCTCCCGAAGCCTGCTTCCAATCGCGGAACTTAATCGCCGAGAACGCACGCTCACTCATAAGCGCATATTGAATGCCCAAATCCCCCAAAAACATAATGCGCTGCAATTGCCTGAGCGAGATCATGCCGTTGACAAACTGTCTTGCAAACGAGAAATAGGAATCGTCTGCACGATAGCCTCGAATAACGTCATAGGGAGAAATATCAATCAGGCAGTTATCCAGCAGATAACGAAGCCCCTCGCGTGCTACTGGCGTTGAAACATTGAACTCTCTGTTATTCGCCAGAATTGCAAGCCAGTTGAGAATCGAGAACTCACCTGATTCCAAATCCAAAATCGCAAGGCCATCTAAATCAAGCTCATATCGATTGGCAATGCCATCAGACTCGGTCCGACATGCCCACTCCATTGCCATTTCCTCATGCGGTGTGCAATAAAACCCGCGCCCATAGTCATTGAATTGCCTGCATTTATCCAACGATGGATGCTCGACAACAACCTCCGACCCGTGCCAAAGCTCCATATCGACCTCCTAAAAAATATCACCTCAGCGATAGTTTACCAATAACTATCACTGAGGTGATATAGATAGGAGCTTTTGAAGGGCTGCAGCCTGACTAGAGGCAGGCCTCGGCGATGCGCTTTTTTAGTTCGTCGATGCCGGTGCCGGTTTGGGAGCTTGTGATGATTACGTTTTCGGCCGGGACGTTGAGCTGCTTTTTGATGGCTGCTGCTTGGCGGGCCTGCTGGGTGCGGCTGAGTTTGTCGGCCTTGGTGAGGCAGACGATAAAGTTGAACTCGTTGCCCTGCAGGTAGTCGATCATGTCATGGTCGAGTTTACTGGGGTCGTGACGAATGTCCACCAGTGAGACGACCAAGTTAAAGCTGCGCTCGGAGTCGAAAAAGTCGCCGATAAGCTCGGCCCAGCGGTCGCGCTCGGCCTTGGAGCGACGGGCGAAACCGTAACCCGGCAGGTCAACGAAATGCACGTCGTCGGCCTCAAAGAAGTTGATGTTGCTCGTCTTGCCCGGCGTACTGGAAACCTTGACCAGGTTCTTGCGGCCAAATAGCTTGTTCATGATGGAGGACTTGCCCACGTTGGAGCGGCCGACGAAGCTCACCTCAGGGCAGGTGGACTCGGGAATCTGCGAAACCTTGCCGTAGCTGGCAACGAACTTGGCAAGCTGATAGTTAATGGAATCGGCCATGGACACTCCTTGGTCGTAGGTTCTTACAAATAGACGCGCTATTGCGCAGCGGCAATGCGGCGGACGATATCGAGCGTGATGTCACTTGCGACACGCGCGTACTCGAACAGATCGAACTCTCGCTCGCAAATTGCATCGTACGCCTCGTCACAATTATCGCTGATAGCGCGCAACACCAGGCAATCGACACCATTTTTGGTTGCGACATGGGCAATTGCCGCGCCCTCCATGCCGACACAATCGGCATGCGTCGCCTCGATAGCGTCGTTGCGCATGGTGGCGCCCGTCACAAAGCGGTTGCCCGTGGCAATCGTGCCGACCAGGAACTGCTTGGTGCCCTCATTCGAAGCGACTGCATTTGTCGAAGCGTCAACAAACCCACGCTCAGCAAGCACTTCGGCGGCAATATCGACCAGCGCGGGCGTCGAGCCAAACTCCTCGAGCCCCGGTGCGGACTCAGCGATAAGCGCGGTATCGGTATCCAGATAGCGTAGGCGTTTGCCAATGACCACATCGTCGATATGGAGCTTGGGGTTCAAACCGCCCGCAATGCCCGAAAACACAACAGCCTGCGGAGCATACTTGCTAATGAGGTGCTGTGTTGCAGCGGCGGCGTTCACCGTGCCCATGCCCGCCGTTGTGGCGACAACTGTCAGGCCGTCGAGCTCACCGCTCACAACGGTCAAGCCTGCCTCCCGTGCCTCGCAAACGTCGCTCAGCTCTCCCTTAATCTGCATGATCTCTTTTTCGAGCGCACCGATAATCGCGATGGTAGTCATACCATTCCCCAAACCTATTCGAAATTCTCAACCACGGTATGGTACCAGCATTTTGTTTGACCTCGTCAAACGAACACGTTAGGCCAGCGCAGCTCGGGTATCAAAGAATGTCTTAGCAATCACAGTCACCAGCTCACTCGAGCGATCGCTCCATGGCATCGATGTCATGATGCTCATAATGTAGATGTCACCGTCGACATCGATGAGGCCAGCATCACACGTCGCATTGCAAGCTGCCTCGCTAATCCAGCCGGCCTTGTTGCGCACCAAGGCATGGTCGTCCGCAATGCCGTCGCGGATAAAGGACCGGGTCGTAGAGGCCAGAAGGCCCGACAGCCATTGCGACGTCTCGCTATCACGGCTCAAATACTCGCTCATCTCGCGCCACAACTTGGCCGAGGTGCGCGGGCAATAGGTGGGAAAATCACTCATCGGATCGAGTGCGGTATCGTAATCGATGCCAAGACTGGCAATCCAATCCTCGTAACTGACACGGTCAAACGCCGCGCGTAACGCAATAAACGAATCGTTGTCCGAATTAACGACCGCGGCATCGATCAGGTCGCGCACCGTCTGCCAACCCATGTTGTAGCCACCATAGGTGCCAAGGGAATCATCGAGTGAAACCTGACCCGTCTCGACCAGAGATTCGCAGATGTACAACGCATAGAGCGCCTTGTAGCTACTCGCGCCGTAAACCTCGACATCGGGGTTATACGTCACGCCCTTGCCGCTTGACAGGTCGTAGAACACCACGCCCACATCGCCTAGCTCCTGCGCCCGACTCAGGGCATCCTGGAGCAAGGCAAGGCTCTCATCCTCCAAGGTAGGAGTCTTGTTATCTACCAACGAGAAGGTCTGAACGGTATCACCCGAAGGGATATCGTTGAAGTCCGCCTTCGAAAGTCTCGTCTTGAGATCTGCCGACGCTTTGGACTTTGAAACCTTCTCGTTTTGCGTCTGTACCGTTGACGCATCTGAGTGTGCCATTCGCTCCGACGCGTAGGTTTTGGCGGTAATTCCGAGGATAATAATCGCCAACGTTAGCATCGCAATGGCGGCAATCTTCGTCACGCGGACGCGAGCGTCGGCAAGGCCACGCGAAGACGTGCCCTTCGTCTCATATCTGCTGCTATGCTGCGGCATATACTCGTCCCGCGATGCGTTGTTTCGCACGTGGTCTCCTGACTGCTACCGTTCATATACGAGCAGCATAATACCGAGCAGGCATTTCTTTCCAAAGATATTCAGCGGCGTTTAAGGCGTCTTTAAAGAAACCACAAGCGTATTTATCCAAATGGCGCGATTCTGTTGCGCATCTCCGCCCAAAACGCAGTTGCGGTGGAATAGTTCCTATTTGGTCGGCATAAGCC
>DBEXKF010000234.1:0-4422 GCA_048175045.1 Collinsella sp. | reverse complement strand
GGGGCTCGTGCATCGGGCGGGCGCGGGCGCGTTGGCCGCCGGACACTTTATCTTGTTGCAGTTATACCCAAGGATTTGGGTTTGACCGCTCGCAATTCTGTGAACGGGCGAGTTTTTTGGTAAGGGTAGGCGTAGACGCGCCCGAACGGTTGATAATGGGACATCGCCCGCACCGTCCGCAGAACAATATCGGCGGGTGTCTAACGAGGGGGTCCCTTTGGATATTATCGAGCTTCTAAAATCTGCCTTCATGGGCCTGGTCGAGGGCATCACCGAATGGCTGCCTGTTTCGTCGACCGGTCACATGATCTTGGTGGACGAGTTCGTCAAGATGAACGTGAGCGAGACGTTCTGGAATATGTTCCTGGTCGTGATTCAGCTCGGCGCCATTCTGGCCGTCTGTGTGCTGTTCTTCCATGAGCTCAATCCGTTCTCGCCCAGCAAGGGCAAGGAGGGCCGTCGCGACACCTGGGTGCTGTGGGGCAAGATTGTGCTCGGCTGCATTCCCGCCGCGGCGATCGGTCTGCCGCTTAACGACTGGATGGAGGAGCATTTCTACAATGCTCCCGTCGTGGCGCTGGCGCTCATTGTGTACGGCGTGCTGTTTATCGTGATCGAGAACTGGCGCGCGAGCAAGCGCGAGGAAATGGCCGTTGCCGGTTCGTTTGGCTCGCGTGCTGTGGTGTCGGGTGGACGTCCCGCCGGTGCGCACTTTGCGGCGCCCGCCGCGGCTACCGCTGAGGATGAGGACGATGACGAGAATCTGGACTTTGGCTCCATCGCCACGCTCGAGGACCTGAGCTGGAAGACTGCGCTGGGTATCGGCTGCTTCCAGGTGCTTTCGCTGGTGCCTGGTACGTCTCGCTCCGGTTCTACCATCATCGGCGGCCTGCTTTTGGGCTGTACGCGTTCGGTGGCGTCCAAGTTTACGTTCTTCCTGGCCATCCCTGTCATGTTTGGCGCGAGTGCACTCAAGCTGGTCAAATACTTCATCAAGGGCGGCACGTTCGGCGCCAACGAGGTCGCTATCTTGGGCGTGGGCTGCGTTGTGGCCTTTGTGGTTTCGCTCATCGCCATCAAGTGGCTCATGGGCTTCGTCCGCCGTCACGACTTCAAGTGCTTCGGTGTTTACCGCATCATCCTGGGCGTCGTAGTGCTCGCATACTTCTTCGTTCTGGAGCCTATGCTCGGCCTGTAACTTGGTTGACGCCGCTCGCTACCGTTGCCATGACATCGGTGGCTCCGTGATTGGCGCAATGGGGCCAGGTTTCTTTGCACCCATGTGGTGCCGACTATCCTGACCCCATTGCGCCTAATGCGCTGGGCGGGCCTGACGGTGGCGCACGGAGTCGTGGTGTGATTTGCGTCGGTGTCCGCGCGGCTCGGTATACTGGTACGGCTCAAACTATGGCGCTGCCCGCAGGCGCGCCGTCCGTCAGATGAGGAGTCGCCCATGACCCAGCCCTTGCCCTGGGAAAAGAATGTCGCGGTACCTGTGCCGCCCGCGCCGGAACCCGTGCCGCTCGATGCATACACCGCCCCTGCTGCGCCGGAGCCCGAGCTCGTTCCGCTCGACATCTACGACGCTCCCGCGCCGGCGCCCAAGCCCGCCAAGCCGCTCGTCGACATCGACAGCCTTAATCCCGCTCAGCGCGAGGCGGTCCTGACCACCGAGGGCCCGCTGCTGGTCCTTGCCGGCGCCGGCTCGGGCAAGACCCGCGTCTTGACCTTCCGTATCGCACATATGCTCGGCGACCTGGGCGTTAAGCCCTGGCAGATCCTTGCCATCACGTTTACCAACAAGGCCGCGGCCGAGATGCGTGAGCGTCTGGCGGCACTCATCCCCAGCGGTACCCGCGGCATGTGGGTGTGCACCTTCCATGCTATGTGCGTGCGCATGCTGCGCGAGGACGCTGACCTGCTGGGCTACACCGGTCAGTTCACCATCTACGATGACGACGATTCCAAGCGCATGGTGCGCGATATTATGCAGGCGCTCGGTATCGAGCAAAAGCAATTCCCCATCAACATGATCCGCAGCAAGATCAGTTCGGCCAAAAACGCCATGATCGGCCCCGAGGACATGCTCAAATCCGCCGACAGCCCCAACGACAAAAAGGCCGCGCAGGTCTACTTGGAGCTGGAACGCCGCCTGCGCGCCGCCAACGCGATGGACTTCGACGACCTGCTCGTGCGCACGCTCGAGCTGCTGCGCACCCGCCCCGAGGTGCTCGACAAGTACCAAGAGCGCTTCCGCTACATTAGCGTCGACGAGTATCAGGACACCAATCACGTCCAGTACGAGATCGCCAACCTGCTGGCCGCCAAGTACCAAAACCTCATGGTCGTGGGCGACGATGACCAGTCCATTTATAGCTGGCGTGGCGCCGACATCACCAACATCCTGGACTTTGAGCAGGACTTTAAAAACTGCAAGACCGTTAAGCTGGAGCAGAACTACCGCTCCACGGGCCATATCCTGAGCGCCGCCAACGCCGTGGTGCGCCACAACTCGCAGCGCAAGGACAAGCGCCTGTTTACGGCCGAGGGCGATGGCGAGAAGATCCAGGCCTTCCAGGCAAGCGATGAGCGCGACGAGGGCCGCTGGATTGCCGGCGAGATCGAGAAGCTGCACTCCAAGGGCACGAGTTACGACGACATCGCCGTGTTCTACCGCACCAACGCTCAGTCGCGTATTCTCGAAGATATGTTCCTGCGCGCAGGCGTGCCCTACAAGATCGTGGGTGGCACGCGATTCTTCGACCGTGCCGAGATCCGCGACGTCATGGCCTATCTTAAGATGATTGTGAACCCGGCCGACGAGATGAGCGTCAAGCGCGTCATCAACACGCCGCGCCGCGGCATCGGCTCCACCTCGATCCAAAAGATCGAGCAGCTGGCGCGCGACAACCGTTGCTCGTTCTTCCAGGCCTGCGAGATCGCAACAGCCGAGACAGGCATGTTTAGCGCCAAGGTGCGCAATGGCCTGTCGAGCTTTGTCTCCCTGGTGCGCGAGGGTCGCCGCATGGACGGCGAACTCAAGGACGTCGTCGAGATGATCGTCGATAAGACGGGCCTGCTGCAGGCTTTCCGCGCCGAGGGCACCATGGAGTCCGAGAGCCGCGCCGAGAACATCCAGGAATTCCTGGGCGTCGCCGCTGAATTTGAGGAGACGCACGAGGATATCGAGGGTACGCTCGAGAGCCTAGAAGAGCTGCGCGCTGCCGGTGTTGCCGATGTGCCTGTCAGCGCCGAGCCCGAGCCCGTCGTGGTGAGTGCGCCCGCGCCCGAGCCGGGACCGTCCGCCCCGGCATCCTCGTTTGAGGCGCTGGTCGGCGCTCGCGACGCCGCTGGTTCCAACCCGCTCGATAGCCTAGCCGCTCCGGCGCTGTCTCCGCAGGATGCCCTGGCCGCCGCCATCGCGGGTAACGCCTATGCCGCGCCGACGGAGATGCCGGCGGGTGCCGTGCATGCCGACGAGATCGAGCGCACCTACGGTCCGCTTACCTGTAAGGCACTGCCGGCTCTCATGGAGTGGCTTGCCCTGCGCTCCGACTTGGATTCTTTGGCAGGCGAGACGCATGCCATCACCATGATGACCATCCACTCCGCCAAGGGCCTGGAGTTCCCGGCGGTGTTCGTGGCCGGCATGGAGGAGGGCATCTTCCCGCACGTGCACGACTTTGGCGGTAGTGACGATCCGGGCAAGCTCGAGGAGGAGCGTCGCTTGGCCTACGTCGCCATCACGCGTGCTCGCAAGCGCCTGTTCTTGACGTATGCCGCCACGCGTCGCACCTACGGCTCGACCTCTGCCAATCCGCGCTCGCGCTTTCTCAACGAGATTCCGTTTGAGGACATCGAGTTTAGCGGTATCGGTTCTGCCGGTTTTGAGGGGACGGGCTGGGAGAAGCGCGGCGACCGTCACGGCACCTTTGGCTCGGGCATGGGCTCGGATATGTATGGCGGCAAGGTGTTCGGTTCGCATACGCGCTCGACCGGCGGTTCCGGTTCGCGTGGCGGATCGAGCTTTGACGACTTCTTTGGCGGCAGCAGTTACGGGACCGAACGCCATCGTGGGGTCTCGCCAGACGCCGGCCGTGTTGCCTCGACCTTTGGCTCGGGCGCGCCGCGAGCCAAAAAGCCGTCGTCTAAGGTGTCCCCGACGGTGGAGCGCAAGGTCGATCGCGCCAGTGCATCACAGGACTTTGCCGCGGGCGATACCGTGAGCCATAAGACCTTTGGCACGGGTACCGTGATCTCGGTCGCCGGAGACATGATCGAGGTTCAATTCGAAAAGACCGGCCAGACCAAAAAGCTGATGAAAGGTTTTGCGCCAATCGTCAAGCTGCAGTGATCCCGGCGGACCTGGGCGGGCGTATAGGGCAACATCGCCTGCTCGGGCAGTCCTGCGCAAGACGGAGG
>DBEXKF010000233.1:0-5360 GCA_048175045.1 Collinsella sp. | reverse complement strand
GTGGAAGTCGCCGGTAAAGTGCAGGTTGATATCCTCCATGGGGATGACCTGAGCCCAGCCGCCGCCGGCAGCACCGCCCTTAACGCCAAAGACGGGGCCGAGCGAAGGCTCGCGCAGGGCCACGGCACTCTTGACGCCGCGACGACGCAGGCCATCGGCCAGACCGATGGTCGTGGTGGTCTTGCCCTCGCCCGCAGGCGTGGGGTTGATGGCGGTCACGAGGACAAGCTTGGCCTGGTGATCAGTCGGCTCGTTGAGCAGTGAATAGTCGACCTTAGCCTTGTCGAAGCCGTACGGAATCAGGTGCTTAACGTCGACGCCGGCGTTCTTGGCCACCTCGGTAATAGGCAGTGGCGTGACAGAACGTGCGATTTCGATGTCAGTAGGCATGGGCGGTCCTTTCGTTACCGAATGAGAAAAAGACCAATTCAGCATAGCACGGGCGCGCAATAGTAAAACGCCCATAACCGATGAACGGCGATATGTTTACCCGATGCCCAGCGATAGTCCAACAGCCCGCCAAAACAAAGCGCCCTAAACGGTAGGTTCAATCCCCAGGTGCTCAAAGGTGCGAAGGGTTGCCTGACGGCCCTGCGGCGTACGAATCATCAACCCGCACTGCAGCAAATAGGGCTCATAGACATCCTCGAGCGTGCCCGGGTCCTCGCCCACCGCGCTGGCAAGGGTCGTAAGTCCCACGGCACGACCGGAGAACGTCTTGGCAAGCGTCTCCAAGATACGAATATCCATCCAGTCCAGACCGAGCTCGTCGATCTCGAAGAACTCGAGCGCCTGACGGCAGATATCGAGCTCAATGGGACCGTTGCCGCGCACCTGTGCATAGTCGCGCACGCGCTTGAGCAGGCGGTTGGCAAGACGTGGCGTACCGCGCGAACGCGAGCCGATCTCGAGTGCACTGGGATGATCGATCGTCACGCCCAGGATAGTCGCCGAGCGCGTCACAATCTGCGCGAGCTCCTCGACCGTGTAGTAATCCAGGCGATATGAAATGCCAAAGCGGTCGCGCAACGGGCCTGTCAACATGCCTGAGCGGGTCGTTGCCGCTACCAGCGTAAATTTGGGAATATCCAGGCGAATCGAGCGCGCCGCCGGACCCTTGCCAATCACGATATCGAGGGCAAAGTCCTCCATCGCGGGGTACAGGACCTCCTCGACCGAACGGTTGAGGCGGTGGATCTCGTCGATAAACAGCACATCACCCGGCTGCAAGTTAGTAAGGATGGCCGCCAGGTCGCCCGTGCGCGCGATGGCAGGGCCACTCGTGGTCTTGATCTGAGCGCCCAGCTCGTTGGCGATAACGGTGGCCAGCGTGGTCTTGCCCAGGCCCGGAGGACCCGAGAAAATCACGTGGTCGAGCGTCTCGCCACGGCTCTGCGCCGCTTCGATCAACACGCGCAGGCTCTGCTTGATGTGCTCCTGGCCACAGTAATCGTCCAGGCGCTGGGGGCGCAAAGTGCGATCGACATCGAGGTCCTCGGCCGTCAGCCCCGAGCCCACCATGCGCTCGCCGTGCGCCATGGATGCCGCCGGCGAGTTGCCGGGCGTCGCCCACAGGTCCTGAGAGTCATCGGCTTCCCACATCACGCATCCATTCCAAGTCGCTTAAGCGCCGCGCCGAGCAAATCCTCGACACGCATATTCTGCCCATCATACCCGCTCAGGGCAACATCGGTCTCCTGCGGGCTAAAGCCCATGGAAAGGAGTGCCGCACGGGCATCGTCGATCGCCGAGGGAGCGGCAGCGGGCACGGGCATCGCAACCTGTCCGGGAATCACGTCGACCGGCACAAAGCCCTTATCCTTGGCAAAGGTGCTCTTGAGTTCCAGGATCAGGCGCTGAGCTGTCTTTTTGCCCACACCGGGTACCTTGGCCATGCCCTTGTCGTCCTCGGCCATCACCAGCGAATACAGCTGCCCCACGGTATAGGTGGAAAGCACGGCAAGCGCCAGGCGCGGGCCAACGCCCGAAACGGACACGAGCCGGTCGAACATCGTGCGCTCATCCTTTGAGGAAAAACCGAAAAGTGTCATGGCGTCCTCGCGCACCTGCATACGCGTGTAGAGACGGACCTCGCCGCCGGGCGTCGGCAACGTGGCCGCAGTGCTGCCCGAGATGCCGAGTTCAAAGCCAACGCCCGACACATCGACGACAGCAGAGCTCATCGTGGACTCGACAAGCGTTCCGTGGAGCTGGGAAATCATCAGTATCCGGTTCCTCTCTGTTGATAGAACTCGCCACCGGTGAGGGCGCGGGTGCGGCTGAGGTTTACGTGGCAGATGGCGCAGGCCAGGGCATCGGCGGCATGGTCGGGATGCGGGTCGTGGTCGAGCTGTGTTAGCGTGCGTACCATGTAGGCGACCTGCCGCTTGTCCGCGGCGCCGGTGCCCACCACAGCCTGTTTGATCTGCATGGGCGTGTACTCGCCAATCTCGAGCGCGCATTCCGAAAGCGCTACGAGTGCAGCACCGCGGGCATGCGCCGTAGGGATGGCCGAGCGAACGTTGGCGCCAAAGTAAATGCTCTCGACAGCAGCCGTGTCGGGTCGATAATGCTCGACGACATCCTTAAGGTCATGGGCGATATGCGACAGGCGCACCGCGAGCGGACTTCCGGCACTGGTCTCGATGCAGCCGTAGGCACGGCAGCGAACCTCGCCACGCCGCTCCTCGATAATCCCCCAACCCGTATGAGCCAAACCGGGGTCAATGCCCAAGATAACCAAGCCGACCTCCCCTCGCCACAAGCACAGCGCAAGACAAGGCCCCGCGCATCATTCACGAACGTCTGTTCTAGAATAACACAACGGGGCCAAGATGCTTAGTTGAAGTGTCGGGGCTGGAAGCGAATCCTATCCCATAGTTAGTTCTGCGAGAAAAAGGGGAACTGCCTCGGATCAACCGGCGGATGCGGCATCGGGCCACCCTGGGGACTACCTTGCGAGCCGCCCTGACCGCCCATCATCTTATCGATGGCGTCCTGAACCTCGCCCTCGAACTTTTTCATTCCCTCGTGCAAACGACGCTGACCGTCCTCAGAGCGCAGCTCCTCCATCTGCTCGGGCGAAATACCCAGAAGCTCGCCCAGCACGCCCATCATCTCGTTTCGCACGCGCTCGCTCGTATCCTCGTCAGCAAAACGGCGCACCTCGGCGCGCGCCAGCGAATCGACCGTCATACGCTCCTTGCCGTTAAGCCCCAGGTCGGACCACGCGAGCATGTACGGCCAGGCACGCTCGGCAAACGAACGGGCCGAGACGATCGGCGTCATCGGCAACATGCGGCGGGCAGCTTCACCCTGTCGAACGAGCATCAGCAGCAGCGAGCAGGCCTCAGGCTTGCCAGCGGCCATCGGGATGTCGTCGAAAGATCGATTGCGGTCCACGTGCGCCTCGAGCGCCCCATCGACCTCACCCGGCTCAAGCCCGCCGAGCAGCTGCGCCGCGCGGTCGAGCATATCGACCGGACCGTCGAGCGTTGAGAGCGCCTGCGCCAGCACTCGCTCCATACAATCTTCCACCGCGTTGAGCGTCACGAGCTCTTGGGGCACCACGGCAGACGTGCGGTTGCGCACACGTGCCACAAACTCAAGCGTCGACAGGTACACATCGCCAAAGGGCGCGTAATCGCCCTGGTAGCCGCCGCAAAGCGCCGGCGCCGCCAGCGCGTACTCGGTTTTGGACAGCGGGCTCAGCGCCATCGCACCCAGCTCGAGCGCCGTGTCCTCCAGCATGAGGCCCAGCGTGCGCGAGCGCAGACGCTCGGCATCACCCGCCGACACGTCGCGATCGAGCACACGCGCCGCATCCGGTGCATCGCGCTCGACGGTGCGAATGTGCAAACGCTCGGCGATGGCGCGGACGGCGGCACAGCGGGCAGCCTCGGCCTCTTCCTGCGCCGGCGTAAAGATACAGTTGCGCCCCAGCACCAGGCCAATCACATTGCGCGGGCCCAGAGCGTCGACGGCCAGCGCCGCTAGCAGGGACGACGGCAAGTCACCCTCGAGTGCCACCACAGCACGCGACGCACCGTGTGCTCGGGCGTTGTCGCGCACGGCGAGCACCAGCGCCTGCCACAGCCACTCCTCGGAACGGAACTCGGGCAGTTCGTGATCTTCCAGGGCATCAAGCATCACGCCGCGCTGAATCTCCTGGACCAGCAGGCTCTCCTCAAAACACGGCGCCTGGGCCACCACGCGACCGCAGTCGTCGAGCACAAACGAACCGCCGGTATACACCGACTCGTCATAGGCGCCGACCGGCGCCATGCAGGCAAACCACACGCTGCGCTTGGATGCGATCTTGCGGTAGGCGCCGCAGCGAACGGCGGCAATGGCGGCAGTCTCGCGGTCGGTCATGTCAAACGCGTTGAATTGGAAATACGCGATGAGGTCGACGCCGGTCGGCAACATCTCGAGCTCGCGGTCCAAGTCAAAAATCACGGCGATGCGCACGCCGTCCACGTCGAACACCGGCGGCGCCCAACGCGTGTCGTTGTTCTCGCCACGCTGCAAGGCAATGCTCGAACGCGCCGGCACCACATGACCGTCCTTGAGCATCATGTAGTCGAGCAGCGGCTGGCCCTCAAACGAAACCGCCGCGGGCACGATGCAGATCATGTCAAGCTCCTGGATACGCTCGGCGACACCAGTCAAACCGGCAAGCACGTCGTGCTCAAAGTCGGCAGCGCCCACCAGGCCACCGGGCATGGCGCCCATAAAGAGCGGAGCCGGAACGCACAGCACGCGCGCCCCGCGCTCGTGGGCCAAACGAGCCTGGTCCTCGATGCGGCCGCAAATGCCCTCAATATCACCCAGGCGCATATCGATCTGTGCAAGCGCGAGCTTCATGGCCCAGCCCTTTCCGTCGTAAACCATCGAAATCGTAGTAAAAGCGCCGGCCGCATAATGCAGCCGGCGCTTGCATGTGCATATGCTAGCTATGATACCCCGAGCGGGGGCGCGCTCCTAGAATGTCGCGGACCACAGCCCGTGCAGGTTGCAGTAGGCATAGACGGTACCGGTCTTGGAGCCGCCCGCAAAAAACGTCGCGGGTTTCATGCCGGGCTCAAGGTAATGAACCTCTAAGCGGCCCTCGGCCTCAAGCGCAATCCACTCAATGTAGTGCTCGGGCAGGCTGGGGTGCTCGACCGAGCCAACGCGTGCACGAATCACGTGACCGTCGCGCTCGGTCTCGACAACAGGCACGTGCTTCTCGTGCGCCGCGTCCTCAGTGTTTGCGGTCAGTTCCGTGCAACCGGCAGGGGTCGCAACGTCGTCGCCAAGGGCAGCGATGAGCTTACCGTCGGGGTCCTTAAAGAATTTCGCCATGATGTTCTCCTTTG
>DBEXKF010000232.1:0-5969 GCA_048175045.1 Collinsella sp. | reverse complement strand
TCCTCAATTGAGCTATAACGTTAAACAATTGCAGCGTTTTTGCACGGGGGAGTGATGGTATGACGCTACTGTATTTCCTTACCCTGTTTCCGCTGGTACCGGCGCTGGGCATGCTGCTCGCGCGCGGTGACCGCGCCCGCGATGCGGTGGGGCTCATAGGTTCCGGCATTATTATGGCGGTGACAGTTGTAGTCGCCGTCATGTTTTTTGGCACGGGTCCGCAGAGCTTTGAGGTTGCCCCCGGCACCTCGCATGTGCTCTCGATCATCAGCTCCGTCATCGACGTCATCCTGTGCGCCGTAATCCTGTACAACGCGTACAAATATAGGAACGCGCTCACCACGGTGCTCGGCATAGTCCAGCTGGTGGGCTCGCTCGCCTTTGCAGCCATGACGCTGCCCGCTGCCGAAGCCGTCACGGCGACGCCGCTCTACCTGGACTACATGAGCGTGATCATGGTCCTCGCCGTCGGCATCGTCGGCAGCCTGATCTGCGTGTATGCCCTGGGCTATATGAAGGACTTCCAGGCTCACGACGAGCACGAGGCCGCGCTGCGTGGGCAGACCGCGCCCGACCGACGCCCGCAGTTCCTGGCGCTTATGTTCCTGTTCCTCTCGGCCATGTTCGTTATCGTGACGAGCGACAACCTTGAGTGGCTGTTCTGCGGCTGGGAAATCACCACCGTGTGCTCGTTCCTTATGATTGGCTACGCGCGCACGCCCGAGGCCATCAAAAACGCCTTCACCCAGATCATCCTCAACATGCTGGGCGGCATCGCGTTTTTGGCGGGCCTTATGTTTCTGCACGTCAACGGCATGCCGCTGACCATCTCGGGCATGATCGAGCTTTCCGGCGCCGGAACCGCGCAATCCGCGCTGCTGGTGATGCCGGTCATCCTGTTGTCGCTTGCCGCACTCACCAAGGCCGCACAGATGCCGTTCCACACTTGGCTGTTGGGTGCCATGGTTGCCCCCACTCCCACGAGCGCCCTGCTCCACTCGTCAACCATGGTAAAAGCCGGCGTGTTCCTGATGGTCAAGCTGAGCCCGCTCTATGCCATCTATCCCGTGACCGGCTTTATGGTCACGAGCGTGGGCGCCATCACGTTTTTGCTCGCTGCCCTTATGGCCATCTCGCAGAGCAATGCCAAGCGCGTGCTCGCGTACTCCACCATTTCCAACTTGGGCCTCATCAGTGCCTGCTTGGGTGTCGGCGCGCCCGAGGCCGTATGGGCGGCCATCTTCCTGATCCTGTTCCATACGGTGGCAAAGTCGCTGCTGTTCCTGTGCGTGGGCACGGCCGAGCATCATATCGGCAGCCGCAATATCGAGGACATGGACGGCATGTTCAGCCGCATGCCGCACCTGACGCGCCTGATGATGCTGGGCATCATGGGCATGTTCGTGGCGCCATTTGGCATGCTCGTGTCCAAGTGGGGCGCCCTGGTGGCGTTCGCGCAGACTGGCAACGTGCTCATGATCATGGTGCTGGCCTTTGGCTCGGCCGCGACGTTTTTCTTCTGGGGCAAGTGGCTTGCCAAGCTTTCGGGCGTCGACCCCACGGCTCAAAACGTTGAGGTCAATGTCCATAAGACCGAATGGATGGCCCTCAACACCATCGCCGCGCTGCTGATTCTGTGCTGCGTGGCGTTTCCGGTTATCTCGAGCGGTCTGGTGTCGCCTTACTTGGCCATGGTGTTTGGCCGCGTGCCGTACGTTATTGGCAAGGACGCCATGTATCTGATGGTGGTTATCGTGGCGTTTATCGCCGTGGTGCTGCTGACTTCATTCCGCGTGAGCAACAAACCGCATGTAAACGTATATCTTTCGGGTGTGGGAACCGACAAATATCGCCATTTCCGCGGCTCGATGGGACACGAGGTAAAGGCCGAAAAGCGCAATTGGTACTCGGAGGACGCCCTTGGCGAGAAGCGTATTGGCCCCGCGGGTAGCGTCGTGTGCTGCAGCATTATCTTGTTTGCGCTGCTGTGTTGCGCGTGGATTGGGCCCGAGAGACTTGCCATGAGCGCGCCCTCGGTGCTGCGCGGCAAGTATTTCGAGGGTTCGGGTGTCGTGGGCATCTTTATAGGCACCGTGGCGTTTGCCTTGGTTGCGCCGCTTGTGGGCGGCCTGATCGACGGCGTTGACCGCAAACTTTCGGCCCGCATGCAGGGCCGCGTGGGCCCGCGCCTGCTCCAGCCTTTCTACGATGTGGCCAAGCTGCTGCGCAAGGCCCCCGCCAGCGTAAACACCATGGACGATACCTACATGGCGTGCGCGCTCATCTTTACCGTGGTGGGCGGCGGCATCTTTGTGTCGGGTTCCAACACGCTGTTGTGCGCTTTTATGGTGACCCTCGCTGCGATCTTTGTGGTGTTGGCGTCCGCCTCGACGCAAAGCCCGTTTGCCCAGGTTGGCGCCGATCGCGAGCTGCTGCAGGTCATGAGTTACGAGCCCGCCGTTTTGCTGATGAGCGTGGGCCTGTACCTTGCCACCGACAGCTTCGATTCCATCGCCGTGACGGGGCAGTCGGCCCCCATCATCGTGTACAGCGCGCCCATTTTCCTCGCGCTGCTCGCGGTGCTCACCATCAAGCTGCGCAAGTCGCCGTTTGACCTTTCGTACTCGCATCACGCGCATCAGGAGATCGTCCAGGGCGTCGCCACCGAGATGAGCGGCGGCACGCTGGCCAAGATGACCCTTATGCACTGGTGCGAGACCGTGCTGTTTTTGATGTGGGTGGGCATGTTCTTTGTTTGGGACAACCCCGTGAGCTGGGTTGTAGCCCTGGTCGTGATGGCCGCGACGTATTTTGTCGAGGTCCTGATCGACAACACCTTCGCCCGTAGCACCTGGCGCAGCTGCGTTAAGCTCGGCTGGGGTGTGGCGCTGGTGTTTGGCCTGCTCAACCTTATGCCCATCCTCGTCGACGTGTTTATTTAGGAGGCGGCATCCATGGATCATAAAATGTCGCGCTCGCCGTGGGTTATTCATTACGACGGTTCGAGCTGCAACGGATGCGATATCGAGGTGCTGGCCTCGCTCACGCCACTGTTCGATGCGGAGCGGTTTGGCGTGGTCAACACCGGCAACCCCAAGCATGCGGATATCTTTTTGGTGACGGGGTCGGTCAATGCCCAGAACCTGCCCGTCGTGCGCCAGATCTACAACCAGATGCTCGAGCCCAAGTGCGTGGTGGCCTGCGGTATCTGCGCGTGTTCGGGCGGCGTATTCCGCGATGCCTATAACGTGATCGGCGGCGTGGACCGCGCGATTCCCGTGGACGTGTACGCGCCCGGGTGCGCCATTCGCCCCGAGACGGTGATCGATGCCATCGTGGAGGCGTGTGGCATCCTGGACCAGAAGGAGGCCGTGATGCGCGCCGGCGGCGACCCGCTTACCGTGGGCGGCGCCGCAACCTGGGACGGTGGCGTTGAGCTGGGCGAGGGCGGGTTTGTGGCTGCTGCGGAGGCCGGCGACGCGACCGCCGCTGCAAGGGAGGCCGAGTAATGCAAAAGGCAATCTATACCACCGTCGGGATCGAAGAGCTCCTGTCGCATGTCCAGGCGCTTAAGGGCGCCGCCGCGCGCTTTGTGCAAATGCACGCTGAACGCAACGTCGACGACGGCTCGTATCGCTTGGTCTATACGTTTATCAACGTTCGTGCTGCTCAGGAGCATATTGCGCAGGACGGCAGCTATGCGATCGAGAACCTGGTGGTTGAGGGCATCGACCAGTACCAGGAGATTCCGTCCATCAGCTCGTACTATCCGGCGGTATTTCCGTTTGAAAACGAAGCGCACGACCTGTTTGGTCTTGCCATCACTGACATGCAGATTGACTTTAAGGGCTTTTTCTACCAGGTCTCGACTGCCGAACCCATGAGCGTTATCACGCCCGAGGTGAAGGCCGCGCGCGAGAAGGCCATGAAGGTCCGTGCCGCCGCCGAGGCCAAGGCGCGCAAAGCCGCGGCCGAAAAGGCCGCCGCGGCTGCGGCTGCTGCAGGGGAGGGTACTGCGAGCGCCGGCGACGCCGCGGGCGCCGCTGCTCAGCCCGCTGCGGCTGCCGGCTCCGATACTCAGCATGACGATGCCGCTGCCAAGGCCGCGCTCAAGGCTGCCGAGATGGAGGCAAAGCTCGCCGCCATGGATCCCGAGAAAGCGGCCAAGGTCCGCGCGGCGCTTGCCGCCAAGGCCGCCCGCGACAAGCAGAAAAAGGAGGCGTAAGGTCCATGGCACATCGCTCCGTTATTCCGTTTGGCCCGCAGCACCCGGTGCTGCCCGAGCCGCTTCATCTGGATCTGGTGATCGAGGACGACCGCGTCATCGAGGCAATTCCGCAGATCGGCTTTGTGCACCGCGGACTCGAGAAGCTCACCGAAAAGCGTGATATGCACCAGTTTGGCTACATCGCCGAGCGCATCTGCGGCATTTGCGCCGTGGGCCACAGCTGCGGCTATGCCAGTGCCTGCGAGCGCATGCTCGACATCGAGGTGCCCGGCCGCGTGCAGTATATCCGCACCGTTTTGCACGAGCTTTCGCGCATCCACTCGCATCTGCTGTGGCTGGGCCTGCTCGCCGACGCCTTTGGCTTTGAGGCGCTGTTCTATCGGTCATGGACCCTGCGCGAGCAGATTCTCAAGATCTTTGAGAGCACTTGCGGCGGGCGCGTGATTCTGTCGATTAACGAGATCGGCGGCCTTAAACACGACATTGAGGACTCCGAGCTGGAGGGCATTGTCCAGACGCTCGACGCCATGCGCCCCGACTACGAGGCCCTGGTGCATACGTTTTTGGACGACAACAGCTGCGGCGAGCGCCTGCATGGCGTGGGCGTGATCAGCAAGAAAGACGCGCTGGAGCTTTCGATGGTCGGCCCGTTCGGTCGCGCCTCGGGCGTGGACTACGACGTGCGCATGTTTGGCGACGGCGCCTATGCGGACTTGGCCGCGTTTGAGCCGATTGTCGCCACCGACGGCGACTGCTATGCCCGCTGCCAGGTGCGTTGCGCCGAGGTCACACAGGCCATGGACATCATCAAGGAGCTTGCGGGCAAGATACCGCACGACGGAATCGGCAGGCGCACCAAGCTCACGCCGGCCGACGGCGCGCGCGGCGAGGTTGTGATTGAGCAGCCGCGCGGCGAGGCGTATTACTATGTGCGCGGCAACGGCACCAAGAACCTGGACCGTTTTCGCGTGCGCACGCCGACGTCGCAGAACCTGGCGGGTCTGACGCATGCACTGCAGGGCGTGCTCCTTGCCAACGTGCCCATGATTATCCTGACCATCGACCCCTGCATTAGCTGCACGGAAAGGTAGGCGCGGCATGAGTTTGCTGACATTTGCCAAGACGGCCTTGGGTTCTATGGTCAAGCAGCCGGTAACGGTGTGCTATCCGCAGGAGAAGCTCGCGGCGCCCGAGCGCCTGCGCGGGCACATCGTTAACGACATGGACGTGTGCATTTGCTGCGGCATGTGCGCGCGTCGCTGCCCGGCGGGCGCGCTCGCGGTCGATCGAAAGGGCGGAACGTGGTCGATCGATCCGTATGCCTGCGTGGTGTGCGGCGAGTGCATCGAAAGCTGCCCCAAACACTGCCTGAGCATGGACACCGCCCGTACTCCAGTTGCGGCGGACAAGACCCCCACGGTAGAAACCAAGCCGGAGTAGCGCTGGGATGGGGCTGGTATAGCGCTGGAATAGGGGCCGGCGGGGCAAAAATGCCCCACCGGCCCCGCGCGTGAACGCGCGGTTGTGCCGCCGCGAGCAAAACTATGCCGGATTACGGGGCTGGATAGCGAATCCCCAACCATATCGAAAACCACGAAAATAAAACCGACGCTCCTATAAGTTGTCAAGAGGCAGTTTGCGGGAGCGCTCTCTCCAATTCGCACAGGAGCTCGTAATACCTCCTCTCCAGTTTCGTCGACCGCCGTTTCCCCCGTTCCAAGTGCCCGAGTGTGGCTGCGGA
>DBEXKF010000231.1:0-4874 GCA_048175045.1 Collinsella sp. | reverse complement strand
GTTTATCGCGAGTTCCGCACGAACAGGAGGCCACTTAATGTGGCCTCCGTCGTGAGCAGGACTGTAGAGCAGGAAACTTAACCCCCGCACCCCTCGCGCGGCGGGCAAACTCATCTTGTGCTCTATCACGCTAAAGTGTATGATTCTGAACGTTACATAACTCACTTTACCTAACTAAAGTGTCATCAAGGGGGAATACCATGAACACCGATATGTCTCGTCGCCAGTTTGTTGGTCTAGCAGGCTCGCTCGCCACGGTGCTTGGCCTTGGTCTTGTCGGTTGCGGCGGTGGTGCCGGCAAGGGCTCCGCTGCTGGCTCTGCCGCGGCCAAGGATGTGAAGGGCGCTGCGGAGTCCAAGAAGCTCGTCGTGGGCTTTGACAAGTCCTATCCTCCGTACGGCTTTGTGGGCGACGACGGAGAGTACACTGGTTTTGACCTCGATCTGGCCAAGGCTGTTGCCGATAAGCAGGGCTGGGAGGTCAAATACGAGGCCATCGACTGGGATGCCAAGGATACGCTGCTCAACTCGGGGGCCATCAACTGCATCTGGAACGGCTTTACCATGGAGGGTCGCGAGGACGACTACACGTTCTCCGAGCCGTACATGCTCAACGAGCAGGTGCTGGTGGTAAAGAAGGATGCAGGCATCAAGAGCTGGGACGATCTTGCCGGCAAGACCGTGATTACCCAGACCGATTCCGCTGCGCAGGATGTGCTCGAGGGCGAACAGAAGGATCTGGCGGCGACGTTTGCCACGCTCGACACGATCGGCGAGTACAACACGGCCTTTATGCAGCTCGAGAGCGGCGCGGTCGATGCCGTGGCTTGCGACCTTTCGATTGCCCAGTATCAGCTTGCCGCCAAGCCCGATGCCTATACGCAGCTCGACAAGCCACTGTCCAGCGAGCACTACGCCGTTGGCTTTAAGAAGGGCGAAACCAAGTCCGCCGATGCCGTGACCGAGTCGCTCAAGGCACTCTACGAGGATGGCACGGTCAAGGACCTCTGCAATAAATATGCAGATTACGGTCTGTCTTTCGATAATTGGGTGCTCAAGTAATGTCTATTCAGGTCATGATGCAGATGCTTGGCCAGGGATTCTTGGTCAGTTTGCAGCTGTTTGTGCTGACGCTGCTGGGGTCGATTCCGCTGGGAATCCCCGTGGCGTTCATGCGCATGAGCAAAATTGCGCCGCTTCGCTGGATCGCGCGTATCTATATTTCGGTGATGCGTGGCACGCCGCTCATGCTACAGATGTTCGCCATCTACTTTGCCCCGTACTACGTGTTCGGCATCTCGCTCACGCCCGATTCCAAATGGACGGCATGCGTCGTGGCGTTCATCATCAACTACGCCGGCTACTTTGCCGAGATCTATCGCTCGGGCTTGCAGTCCATTCCGCGCGGCCAATACGAGGCAGCCGAGGTGCTGGGCTACTCGCGCATGCAGACGTTTCTGTATATCGTGATGCCGCAGGTCGCCAAGCGCATTTTGCCGGCGATGGGCAACGAGATCATCACGCTGGTCAAGGACACGTCGCTGGCGTTCGCTATCGGCGTGGGCGAGATGTTCTCGACGGCCAAGGCGCTGGTCGCCTCGCAGGTGAGCATGGTGCCGTTCGCAATCGCGGCGCTGATCTACTGGGTCTTTAACTTTGTGGTCGAGATGCTGCTGGGCGCTGCCGAGAAAAAATTGGATTACTACCATGATTAATTCGGTAATGAATATATCGAACGCACGCAAGGCGTTTGGCGGCAATGAGGTGCTCAAGGATATCTCGCTCGAGGTAAAGCGTGGCGAGGTCGTGGCGATTATCGGGCCTTCGGGCGGCGGTAAGTCCACGCTGCTGCGCTGTGCCACGCTGCTCGAGACGCTCGACGGTGGCTCGCTCTCGTTTGGCGACCTTGCCGTCGCGACGGATGCGGGTTCGGGCGCGGTGTACGCAAAGGGCGATGTACCCAAACAGGCGCGCTCGCGGTTTGGTCTGGTGTTTCAGAACTACAATCTGTTCCCGCACTATACCGTGATGAAAAACATCACCGATGCGCCGATTCGCGTGCTTAAGCGTCCGCGCGAGCAGGCGGAGGCCCGCGCACACGAGCTTATTGCACAGATGGGGCTGACGGGCAACGAGAACAAGGTGCCCTGTGAGCTTTCGGGCGGCCAGCAGCAGCGCGTGAGTATTGCCCGCGCCCTGGCGCTCGACCCGGAAATCTTGTTCTTTGATGAGCCGACCTCGGCGCTCGATCCCGAGCTGACGGCCGAGGTTCTGCGCGTCATCAAGGATCTGGCCGCGCAGAATATGACGATGGTGATCGTGACGCACGCGATGCAGTTTGCCCGCGACGTTGCCGACCGCGTGGTCTTTATGGACGGCGGTCGTATTGTCGAGGAGGGTCCGGCCGAGCAGGTCATCGACCATCCGCGCGAGCAGCGTACGCGCGAGTTCCTGAGCCGTATCGAGGGATAGGCTCAGCTATTTACTCAACTGTTTATTGAGGCGAAACCGCCGCAGGTCTTATGATCTGCGGCGGTTTTTGCATCCGCGGGGTTCAATAATCGCCTCGCATACTCGCCTCCTCCTCTCGCCGCCCGTATTCATACGCGTGCCGAAAGGTCTGCATGGACAGGCGACTGCAAGGGTAGGGTGGTGGCATAGGACATTTGGAGGGTGAGTCGAATCGGCTGCCGACCATGCTGCTCCCGGGACGGCATCGACCGCGAACTCTCCCCGTTGGCGTCGCGCATCGCGCGCGACCCTGCAAGGAGGTCATCATGGGTGCTCCCAAGACCGGCAACGTAAGGAACGTGGTGCTCGTAGGCCAAGGCGGAGTGGGCAAGACTTCACTCGCCGAGGCCATGCTCCACCTTTCCGGTAAGACCGCCCGCCTGGGTGGCCACGACGGCACCAAGCCCACGCTCGACTATGACCCCGAAGAGGTCAAGCGTGCGTTTTCCATCTCGACGACCATCGCGCCGATCGATTGGAAGGGCGCCCGCATCAACGTGCTCGATGCCCCGTGCTATCCCGATTTTATCGGCGACGCCTTTGCCGCGATGAGCGTCTGCGAGACGGCGCTGTTTGTGGTCGACGCCGAGGCTGGCCCGCAGCCTACGACGGTTAAGCTCTGGTATGCCGCCGAGGACCTGCGCCTGGCGCGTGCGGTGTTCGTAAACCGCCTGTCGCGCCCCGAGGCCAGCTTTGCGACCACGATGGACCTGCTGCAGGAGCGCTTTGGCACGCGCCTGGGCGCCGTGACCCTTCCCTGGGGCGAGGGCGAGGACTTTGACGGCATCATCGACCTGGTGCGCATGAAGGCGCGCCATTGCAACGGCGCCGAGGCCGTTGAGTCGGAGATTCCCGAGGAGTATCGTGCCCAGGCCGAGGAGGCCCATGACCATCTGTGCGAGCTGGTGGCCGAGGCTGACGACGAACTGATGATGAAGTACTTGGAAGGCGAGGAGACGCTGACGCAGGAGGAGCTCGAAGGCCTGCTGTCGAAGGCGATCGCCGAGCGCATCTTTGTGCCGGTCTTTGCGGGCGATTGCATCAAGGAGCAGGGCGTCAACTCGCTGATGGACGACATCGCCACGTACTTCCCGGCGCCGACCGACTATGGCGAGATGCCGCTCATTGACGGCGATTCGCTTAAGATCTCGAGTGACGATGACCGCCCGGTGGCCTTTGTGTTTAAGACCCTGGCCGATCCTCAGCAGGGTCGCATCAGCTTTATCAAGGTGCTGACGGGCACGCTTGAGCCGGGCCTTGAGCTGATCAACGCGCGTACCCGCAAGAGCGATCGTCTGGCCCACCTGTATGTGATGTGCGGCCGCGACATGACCGAGGTCGGTCACGCCTATGCCGGCGACATCATCGTGGCGCCCAAGCTGGCGGCCGAGACGGGCGATACGCTCTCCATTACCGGTAAGGTCGAGGCTGCGGCGTTTAAGTTCCCCAACTCGCAGTACCGCATTGCCATCGAGGCCGAGAACCGTGGCGACGAAGAGAAGCTCTATACGTTTATCGAGAAGGCGTGCAAGGCTGATCCGACCATGAGCATCGATCGTGACGAGGAGACGGGCCAGACTATCATCTCCGCCGTTGGTGAGGCGCAGGTTTCGGTGCTGCTCAACCGTTTGGAGGATCGCACCAAGGTCGTGGCCAAGAGCGTGCCGATCCGCATTCCGTATCGCGAGACCATCCGCCGCACGGCGAGCGCCCAGGGTCGCCACAAGAAGCAGACCGGTGGCGCCGGTCAGTACGGCGACTGCTGGCTGCGCGTGGAGCCGCTTATTGGGCCCGACGGCACGAGCGACGGCTACGAGTTTGTGGATGAGGTCGTGGGTGGCCGCATTCCGCGCTCGCTGATCCCCGCCGTGGACAAGGGTGTCCAGGAGACCATGAAGGACGGCATCATTGCCGGCTACCCGCTCACGGGCATTCGCGTGGCTGTGTACGACGGCTCGTATCACAGCGTCGACTCCAACGAGATGGCGTTCCGCGCGGCGGCTCGCATCGGCCTGCGCAAGGCATGCGCCGATGCCGACCCGGTGGTGCTGGAGCCCATCGAGGAAATCACGGTGACTATTCCCGAGAGCTACGCCGGCGCCGTGATGGGTGACATCTCGGCATCGCGCGGTCGCGTGACGGGCATGGAGACCGATGAACGCGGCGACACCGTGGTCATCGCCCAGGCACCTCTCGCCGAGCTGACGGATTACTCGACGCGCCTGCGCTCTATCACGCGCGGCACGGGTGACTTTACCATGAAGCCCGCAGGCTATGAGCAGGTGCCTTATGACGTTCAGGCCAAGCTGGTCGAGCGCTATGAGGAGGGCCGCGCCAAGTAGCGTGTGACGTTGCCTGCAATGT
>DBEXKF010000230.1:0-5705 GCA_048175045.1 Collinsella sp. | reverse complement strand
TCTCCCGGAGGACTCCTCATAACTTGCGGTGATATACGGACTGTTTAGCGTCCCAGAACGGCTAATCAGTCCGTATATCACCGCAAGTTATGGATGGGTGGGTGGATTTTGTCCTAAAACGGTGTGCGGCTCCTCGTTTGGTACACTTAAAAGTACTGGACAAGTGAAGAGATGGGGGAGAACGTGCTCAAGTTCGGTACCTACGTCCGTGTTGGAAACGCGGCCGAAGCCTATGAGCTCTTGCAGAAGAACCGCAACAACAAGATTGTGGGCGGCGGCATCTGGATGCGCCTGGGTTCGCGTCGCGTGGCGACGGCGATTGACCTTTCGGCCTGCGGACTCGATCAGATCGAGGAGACCGAGACCGAGTTTCGCATCGGTGCCATGTGCACCCTGCGCCAGCTCGAGCGTCATGCCGGGCTCAACGCGCTTGTCAACAATGTCTTTGAGTTCGCCGTCCACGACATCGTGGGCGTGCAGCTGCGCAACACCGCCACGGTGGGCGGCAGCATCTACGGCCGCTTTGGCTTCTCGGACGTTCTCTCCGCCTTTCTCGCGCTCGATTCCTATGTTGAGCTGACGGGCGCCGGTCGCGTGCCGCTTGTCGAGTTCGTGGACATGGGCTACGTGCGTGACGTGATCGAGCACGTGGTGGTCGTTAAGCACGACTACTGTGCAAGCTACGAGGCCGTGCGCAAGGCCGCGACCGACTTCCCCTCGCTCAATGTCACCGCCGCCTGGTGGGACGGCTCCTGGCATGTCACCGTGGGTGCCCGCCCGCTGCGCGCGACCCTGCTGCAGGGCGAGGCATCTGGCCTCACCAGCGAGCAGCCTTCCGAGGACGAGCTTCGCGCCCTTGCCGCATCCGTACGCTCGCTGAGCTACGGCACCAACATGTGGGGCTCGGCCGACTACCGTCGCCGCATCTCGGCCCCGCTTGCCGTCCAGGCCGTGCGCCGCGCCGCCGGCATCGAGCTTTCTGCCGCGCTTGCCCGCGAGCTCGAGACCGTGCAGGTCCCCAAGTTTGCCACGGACGAGTATTCCTGCCGCCGCGTGCCCGGCGTCGATTCTAGCGAGGTGCGCTAATGACTGCCAAACTCATCGATCTTTCCTTTACGCTCAACGGCCGTAAGGTCAAGGTTCAGATTGCCCCCGACACCATGCTCTTTGCACTGTTGCGCGAGCAGGGTTGTGCGTCGGTGCGCTGCGCCTGTGAGACCACCAACTGCGGCCTGTGCACGGTGTGGCTCGACGGCGACCCGGTGCTGAGCTGCTCGGTTCCCGCCGCGCGCGTTGAGGGCCGCTCCATCACCACGCTCGAGGGCCTCAAGGCCGAGTCCGAGGCACTGGCCCGTGCGATGGCTGCCGAAGGCGCCGAGCAGTGTGGTTTTTGCGCTCCCGGCCTCATCATGAACGTGCTGGCGCTTGCCCGAGCCGCCAAGGAGGACCCGAGCCTCGTCGCCACGCGCGAGGAACTCTCGCGCCAGCTCGCCGGCAACCTCTGCCGCTGCAGCGGTTACGTGAGCCAGCTGCGCGCCATCGTGCGCTTCCTCAACGAGTCTGGCGTGCAGGTTGGCTTTGAGATGCCCGAGCTGCCCGTCAACGAGACGAGCTCCGACGGTGTCGCGTACAAGCAGATCACCAAGAAGCAGCCCAAGAAGGACTCGAAGGCCCTGCTCGAGGGTCGTCCCGTCTACACCGGCGATATGGTGCCCGCCGGCGCACTCATCGTCAAGCTCAAGCGCAGCCCGTATGCGCGCGCCAAGATCCGCTCAATCGATACGTCGCGCGCCCTGAAGGTTCCCGGCGTGGTGGGCGTCTACACCTACGAGGACGTGCCCAAGCGCCGCTTTACCATCGCTGGCCAGAGCTATCCGCAGCCGAGTCCCTACGACCGCCTAATTCTCGAGAACCTCGTCCGTTACCAAAACGAGGAGGTGGCGATCGTCGCCGCCGAGACCGAGGAGGCCGCCGACAAGGCGCTCAAGCTCATCAAGGTCGACTACGAGGTGCTCGAGCCGCTGCTCGACTTTACCAAGGCACTCGATAACAACATCGTGGTCCACCCCGAGGGCGACGTGACCTTTATGTTCCCGCAGGGCGGCGATGTCCCGCGCAACCTGGTCTGCAGCGGTACCAGCGATTATGGCGACCTTGACGAGGCCTTCGCCCAGAGCGACATCGTCTTTGAGCGCACCTACACCAGCCAGGCCACACAGACCGCGCCCATGGAAACCTTCCGCGCCTTCGCGACGACCGATGCGTTCGGGCGTATCTCGGTGACCACCTCCACGCAGGTGCCCTTCCACGTGCGTCGCATGGTCGCGCAGTCGCTCGACATCCCGCAGTCGCAGGTGCAGGTCATTAAGCCGCGCATCGGCGGCGGCTTTGGCTCCAAGCAGACGGGCTGCTGCGAGATCTTCGTTGCGTTCGTCACCCAGCAGACCGGCCGTCCGAGCTACTGCTGCTACACCCGCGAGGAGACCATCACCGCGGGCAACTCGCGCCACCAGATGCAGATGACCGTTAAGCTGGGCGCCATGAACGACGGCACCATTACGGCCATCGACCTGCATACGCTGTCCAACGCCGGCGCGTACGGCGAGCACGCTACCACGACGATCGGCCTTTCGGGCCACAAGAGCCTGCCCATCTACAACCATGTGAAGGCAAGCCGCTTTAGCTGGGACGCCGTCTACACCAATACCAACCGCGGCGGCGCGTATCGTGGCTACGGTGCCACCCAGGGCCAGTTTGCCGTGGAGAGCGCCGTAAACGAGCTCGCCGACATGCTGCACATGGACCCTGCCGACCTGCGCCTTAAGAACATGGTGCACGAGGGCGAGGTCATGCCGCAGTACTACAACGAGAAGCTCAATGCCTGCGCGCTCGACCGCTGCCTGCTGCGAGCGATGGACATGATCGGCTGGCGCGACAAGCCGCTGGCCGTGGACCTGGGCGACCGCGTGCGCGCCCTGGGCTGCGCGCTTACCATGCAGGGCTCGGGCATCTCCAACGTGGATATCGCCGGCATCGATATGCGCCTGGAAGAGGATGGCTTTATTACGCTTTCGACCGGCGCCACTGATAACGGCATGGGCGTCGACACGATCCTGGCGCAGATTGCCGCCGAGGAGCTGGGCGTGGAGAGTTCAATGATCGTGGTACGCGGCGTGGACACCGACGTGTCGCCGTTCGACGCCGGCTCGTACGCGAGCTCGGGCACGTACGTGACGGGCCTGGCAGCCAAGAACGCCGCGACCGAGCTGCGCGAGAAGATCTGCGCCAAGGCCGCCCAGATGTGGGACGTGGACGCCGCCGACGTGGTCTTCGACGGCCAGTACGTGCGCCTGTCCGACGAGCGTGCCGCGCGCGAGCAGAACCGCTACCTCACGCTGCGCGACTTTGCCAACCTGTGCGTCAAGAACATTGCGGGCGGCGACGCGCTCACCTCGCATGCCTCTGCCTGCCTGCCCGTTTCGCCCCCGCCGTTTATGGCCGGCATTGCCGAGGTCGAGGTCGACAAGGCCACCGGCAAGGTGACTGTGGTGGACTACGCGGCGGCCGTCGACTGCGGCACTGTGATCAACGAGGCGCTCGCGCGCGTCCAGGCCGAGGGCGGCATTGCCCAGGGTATCGGCCACGCGCTCTACGAGATTGTCGAGCACGACGACCGCGGTCGCCTGCGCACCGGCAACTTTATGAGCTACAAGCTGCCCACGCGTCTGGATATCGGCAGTATTCGCGTGGCCTTTGAGCCGAGCTACGAGCCGACGGGCCCGTTTGGCGCCAAGTCGATCGGCGAGGTCGTCATCAACACGCCGCTCGCCGCCGTGGCCTCGGCCGTGGCGCACGCCACCGGCCACCAGGTGCGCTCGCTGCCGATTACGCCCGAGAAGGCCCTGCTGGGGGAGTAGCGGGTCAGCGAACAAGTCGTTATGGGCGGGGCGGGGCAACTCGTCCCGCCTTTTGCACTCGTGGTGAGGTCGTGAGCCTGTAAAAGGTGTGCGTGCGCTTGCCGTTCGTATCTGCTATCATTCCTAGTCTGTGCGTTCATGCGGGCGTGGCGGAATTGGTAGACGCGCCAGATTTAGGTTCTGGTGGGATTCCCGTGAAGGTTCGAGTCCTTTCGCCCGCACCATCGCACCTGCGTCGGCTCCCGCCGTCGCGACACTTTGTTGCATAAAGGTACCAGCACCTCAGATAAGCTGGGCAGTATGAGGAGGAACGTGTTGAACATCACCGCTTCTGACGTCAAGGACGCCAAGCTCACCGCTACGGTCACCATCCCGGCCGCCGACGTCGACGCCGCGATCAAGAAGGCCTACAAGGACACCGCCAAGAAGTACCGCTTCCCGGGCTTCCGTGCCGGTAAGGCTCCCCGTCCGGTCATCGACTCCGCTCTTGGCGCCGAGGCTACCCTCGCTCAGGCCACCAACGACCTGATCGCCGCCAACGAGCCCGACGTCCTCAACGAGCTGGACATCGTCCCCACCAAGAACGGTGACTACAAGGAGCTCGACCTCGCCAAGGATCACGAGGACTACACCTACACCGTCGAGTTCTCCCTGCGTCCCGCCGCTGAGCTCTCCTCCTTCGATGCCGTCGAGATCGAGATGCCCCCTGCGGAGGTCACCGAGTCCGAGATCAACAACCAGGTCGAGATGCTCCTCAACTACCGTGCCACCTTCGAGGACGTCGAGGGTCGCGCCGTCGAGGCTGACGACTATGTGACCGTCGACCTCAAGGCCGTCGAGAACGCCGACAACTTCGCCGCCGAGGGCCGCATGCTCATCGCCGGTAGCGACAGCAACCCCAAGGAGTTCAACGAGGCCCTGATCGGCGCTTACGTTGACGACGTCAAGTCCGTCACCTGGACCGACGAGGCCGAGGAGGGCGAGGAGGCCGAGACCCACACCGTCGAGGTCACCGTCAAGGGCATCAAGGTCCGCAACACCCCCGAGCTCACCGACGAGCTCGTCAAGTCCGACTTTGGCTTCGACAGCATCGACGCTATGCGCGACGCCATCAAGCTCGAGATCGAGCAGGACAAGGCTTCCCGCCTCCCGGCCGAGAAGGAGAACCGTTGCGTCGCCGCTCTCGCCGAGCGTCTGCAGCTCGACGAGATGGACGCCGACTACGAGCAGTCCGTCTTTGAGGAGCTTGGCCAGAACTTCCTGTCCAACCTCGCTTCCCGCGGCATGACGCTGGACACCTGGCTGCCGGCTTCCGGCCTGACCATGGAGCAGTTCGTCGGCGACCTGCACAAGCAGGCCAACGACGTTGCTCGCGAGTCCCTGGCGCTCGACGCCCTCGCCCGTGAGCTCAAGATCGAGGTCACCGAGGACGACGTTAACGCCGAGTTCGAGAAGGCTGGCGTCAAGGACGTCGAGGCTTCCAAGGCCGAGTTCATCGCCGATGGCCGCATGCCTGCTGTCCGTGAGTCCATCCGCCGCTCCAAGGCCGTCGACCACCTGGTCGAGAACGCCAAGGTGACCGAGGTCGACGAGACCGCCAAGGACGCCGAGTAATTCTCGCCACCTTGCCCGCGAGCGCATGCATGTGCCCGTGATGGGGTAAAGTTATACACCGGTTATCCGGTTGCTTCGTACGGTGCCAGCCAATGCATAGCATGCGGGCACCGTACGTTTGTCTAGAACCACTATTGGTCCGTAAGAGAAATGGAGATGCGTATGATCGCTAAG
>DBEXKF010000229.1:0-19212 GCA_048175045.1 Collinsella sp. | reverse complement strand
AACCTGTCCCTAAATGGTAGGTTTTAGTGCTTGCCGTTGGCGGAGGCGGCGCCGTTGACGTGGTCGCGGGCATAGATCACGCCGTGCACGATTGCCAGGCCGGCGGCGTCGGCCGCGCGGGCGCAGGTGTCCTGGAAGTCCTCGGCCTCGCGGGCGCGCAACTGCTTAAGTACGTAGTCGGCGACGGCCATCTTGCCGGGAGGGTTGCCGATGCCGGTGCGGATGCGGCTGAAGTCGCGGCTGCCCATCTTATCGATGATGGAACGCAGGCCGTTGTGGCCAGCATGGCCGCCGCCCACCTTAACACGCACGTCGCCGGCGGGAATGTCGAGCTCGTCGTGGATTACGAGCAGCTCCTCGGCCTTGATCTTGTACTCGCGGCAGAGCTTGGAGATGGGCCCGCCCGAGGTGTTCATGTACGACTGCGGCTTGACCAGTACAATCTGGCGCTTACCGCCCTCTTCCTCGGGATCGTTGATGTTGATGAGCGCGACCTCGGCGCCGGCCTGGTTTTTCCAGTACGTGACGCCGGCCTGACGGGCCAGCTCGTCGATCGCCTTAAAGCCGGCGTTGTGGCGGGTCTCGGCATATTCCTCGCCCGGGTTGCCAAGTCCGGCAACCATGCGAATCTTAAGCGGCTGTGCAGCTGCCATGTTTGTCCTCCGTTACGTAAATAGTTCAATCAACGACAAAGGCTACCACGCCCGCCGAAGGCGAGGAAAGGTTGCAGCAAAGTCATTTCAGAAAACAGCTGCCCCGAGACAGCAGGAAGCCCCGGACACGCCGGGAGGGGTTATCAAAGCGAACATCCCGCAGCCGCAAAGCGGCGAGGACGTTCGCGCGATAACCCCGCAGGCGTGTCCGGGGCTTCCGGAGGGATGCGAGGGTCGAGCGACTACAGCGCGAAGTCGCCGCCGACGAGCGTGGAGACGGGCTCCTCGTGGTAAACGGCGGAGATGGCCTGAGCGAACTCCTCGGCGACCGAGATGGTCTTGATCTTGCCGCCGACCTCGACGGGAATGGCGTCGGTGACGAGGCACTCGACGATCGGGGCGTCGTTCAGACGCTCGATGGCCGGACCGGAGAAGATGCCGTGGGTGGCGCAGACGTAGATGTCGCCAGCGCCCATAGCCTTGAGCTCCTTGACGTTGGCGCACAGGGTGCCAGCGGTGTCGATCATGTCGTCGTTGATGATGCAGGTCTTGCCCTTGATGTCACCGATGATGCCCATGACCTCGGCGGCGTTGTGGCGCGGACGGCCCTTGTGGGCGATGGCCAGGTCGCAGCCGAGCATGTCGGACAGCTTCTTGGCGGCCTTGGCACGACCCACGTCGGGGGAGACGACAACCAGGTTGTCGGTGCCGAAGTGCATGTTGTTGTAGTACTGGCCAAACAGCGGCAGCGCGGACAGGTGGTTAACCGGGATATCAAAGAAGCCCTGGATCTGGCCCTGGTGCAGGTCGAGGGTGATGATGCGGTTGACGCCGGCGCGCTCGAGCAGGTTGGCGACGAGGCGGGCGGTGATGGGCTCGCGCGGGCCGGCCTTGCGGTCCTGGCGGGCATAGCCGTAGTGGGTGATAACGGCGGTGATGGAGCGGGCGGATGCGCGCTTGGCAGCGTCGGTGGCGATGAGCAGCTCCATGAGCATGTCGTTAACGTTGCCGCCGGCCACGGACTGAATCAGGAAGACGTCGGCGCCGCGGACGGTCTCGTCGTAGCGGGCGTAAATCTCACCATTGGCGAACTGCTTTAGCGTAAGGCCCGAAAGCTCGACCCCAAGGTACTCAGCAATCTTCTGAGCGAGGGGACGGTTGGAGGAACCGGAATACACGCGGATGGACTTGCGCATATTCTCCGACTTCTCGGGATCATTAATCGGCATTACCCTTCTCCTTTATATCGAATGCCATATAGATGCCTTGTTGCATTGTAACCGCGCGGCGGGGTTTATCGAGTCTTGATAACGTCTTTACCGTCAACGGACACGAACCGACCACTCATCCGGCCACGCAGGTCAGCATAGAAAAAGGAGCCGTCCCCCATGGGAACAGCTCCTTAGATGCTTGGTAAAACGTTATACCTCGTCGTCCTCGTGCAGACGGCGGTGATAATCGGCGGCCCAGCCCTCAATATTTACCTGACGGGCGCGGCCCAGTCCGAGCGCGTCTGCCGGGACCGGCTCGGTGATGACGGAGCCGGCGGCCACGAGCGCGCCGTCGCCGATCTGGGCGGGCGCGACCATCATGGTGTCGGAACCGATGAAGGCGTCCTTGCCGATGACGGTCTTGTGCTTGTGCACGCCGTCGTAGTTGCAGGTGATGGAGCCCGCGCCCACGTTGACGCCGGAGCCCATGGTGGTGTCGCCGATGTAGGACAGGTGCGGCACCTTGGATCCCTCGCCGATTGTGGACTTCTTGATCTCCACGTGCGTGCCGGCCTTGGAGCCGTCGAGCATGTGGGTGCCCGGGCGCAGGTAGGCGCGCGGGCCGCAGTCGACGCCGTTCTCGATGACGGCCTCGATGGCGATGGTCTCGTCGATGACGCAGCCGCTGCCGACGGTGGTGTCGGTGAGACGGCTGTTGGGGCCGAGCTGGCACTCTTCGCCCACGGTGACGTGACCGATCAGATGAGTCTGCGGCCACACGATAGTGTCGCGGCCGATGGTGGCGTCGGGGCCGATCCAGGCCTGCGTGGGGTCGATGAAGGTGACGCCCTCGGCCATCCAGTGCTCGTTGATGCGATCGCGCGCGATGGCGGTGAGCTGCGCGAGCTGGATGCGGCTGTTGACGCCCAGGCCGTCGCGGTAGTCGTCGCAGTGGAAGATGGAGACCGCCTGGCCGTGGCCTTTGAGGATTTCGAGCATGTCGGGCAGGTAGTACTCGGACTGCGCGTTGTCGTTACCGATCTCGTCAATGTGGGCGGCGAGCTGCGCGCCGTCGAAGGCGTAGCAGCCGGCGTTGCACTCCAGCAGCGTGGCGGCCTGCTCGGGCGTGCAGTCCTTCTGCTCGATGATGCGCTCGATCTGACCATCGGCGCCCAGCTTGATGCGGCCGTAGCCGAAAGGATCGGGCGGGGTCATGGTCATGACGGTGCAGGCGAGCTCGCCGGTGGCGACGGTCTGCGCGAACTTGGCGACGGTGTCGGCGGTGATGAGCGGCAAGTCGCCGTTGAGCACGACGACGGGGCCTTGCGTGATGCCGCAGGCCTCGAGCGCGACCTTCACGGCGTGACCGGTGCCCAGGCGCTCGGTCTGCTCGACGCACTCGACCTTGGTGGCGCTGTTGGCGTAGGCGCCGTCGATAAGGGCGCGCATCTCGTCGGCGTGGCTGCCGATGACGACCACGACGCGGCTGCAGCCGGCCTTGATGGTGGCGTCGACGATCCACTGAACCATGGGCTTACCCAGGATCTTGTGCGAAACCTTGCAGTGGTTCGACTTCATGCGGGTGCCCTCGCCGGCAGCGAGGATAATTGCGGTTGCGTCCATGTGATCTCCTGTTACGTTATAGAGACGTGTGTTTGGAAACGATACACGGCGCAATATGATACCGCAGGCATATGATGAGCGCGTAACGTTTGGGCCGCGGCGGCTGGGTTTGTGGTTCCGGCGCGGCGGTTGCGCTGCTTGTGCGGTGTTTGCGGCACTGCGGCGTTGGTATTTGGGTGAGAAGGCGGAGTGCCCGTGGACAATATGCGAGAGAAGTCGGCCATCGAGCCCGTCGCGGCATTCTCGATGTCGCACCCGGCGGTGCCTGCGCTCTACATGGCGCTAACGCTGGGGCTCACCATGTTCTCGATGCAGCCGGTGCTGATCGTGCTGTCGCTCGCGGGCGGGCTGGCATACGGCTTTGCGACCCGCGGGGCTGCTCGCACGCTGAACGCGTTTCGCTGGCAGCTGCCGGTGATTTTGATTATCGCGCTGGTGAATCCGCTGTTTAGCGCCTCGGGATCGACGGAGGTGTTCCGCATCGGCATGCGCGCAGTGTATTTGGAAAGCATGGCATACGGCCTGTGCATGGGCGGGCTGTTTGTGGCGAGCGTGCTGTGGTTTGAGGCCGCGGCGTCGATGCTCGAATACGACAAGGTGCTCGCGCTGCTGGGTAATGCCGTACCGGTGATTGCGCTCATGATCTCGATGTGCATGAGGCTTATCCCGCAGTTTTTACGCCGCGGTCGTACGGTGCTGGCGGTGCAGGATGCGATTGATGTGCCGGGCCGCGCGCCCACCGATCCCGTGCGATCGCGCCTGCGGGCGTCGAGCGTGTTGATGGGCTGGGGCATGGAAGATTCGCTGGAGCGCGCGGACGCGATGCGCTCGCGCGGGTGGGGTGCCGCGACACGTCGTACGACGTATGCGCGGTATCGACTGGGGCGCAGCGACGTTGCCGCGCTGGTCGGGCTCGCGCTGTTTGGTGCTGCCGCGGTGGCCGTGGCGGCGACCGCGACGACGCAGTATTCGTTTTATCCGCAGCTCTCGGTGCCGGCGCCGTGGCTGGGCTATGTCGTGTACGCTGCCTGGATGATGCTGCCTTGCGCGTTGCACGCGATTGATGAGAAGAGGTTTGGCTGATGGCTCGGTTGGATAGGAGCTCGGCGGCGGGTGTGGCATATGGCTCGGCCGCGCCGGCGATTGAGGTGCGGAGCCTGAGCTTTGCCTACCCCGATGCTGATGCTGCGGTGCTCGAGGGGCTCGACTGGTCTGTTCCCCAAGGTGCGTTTGCACTGCTTGTTGGCGGTACCGGTTCGGGCAAGTCGACGCTGCTGTCGCTGCTCAAGCCCGAGATCGCGCCTGCTGGTACGCGCTCCGGCGAGCTGCGCGTGCTGGGCGAGCCCGTCGCCGACATGGATGTGCGGGCATCGGCGGAGCGCGTGGGTTATGTGTTCCAGGATCCCGAGAACCAGATCGTGTGCGAAACCGTGTGGCACGAGATGGCGTTTGGCCTGGAAAACTTGGGGCTAGCGCGTGATGAGATGCGCCGTCGCGTAGCTGAGACCAGCTATTTCTTTGGGCTGGAAGATTGGCTTCACCGCGATACTGACACGCTTTCGGGCGGTCGCAAGCAGCTGCTGTCGCTTGCGGCCGTCCTGGCGCTGCGTCCGCGTGTGCTGCTACTCGACGAGCCCACGTCTCAGCTTGATCCGGTTGCGGAGAAGAATTTCCTGCACGCGCTGTTTCGTGTGAATCGCGAGCTGGGCTGCACGGTTGTTGTGGCGACGCATCAGCCACGCCCAATGCTCGAATACGCGACGTGTGCGTACCGGATTGAGGACGGTCGCGTGCGCGAGGTGGCGGATATGGCTTCTTTGGGACGCCGAGAATCGCTGTTTTCCGATGACATGTTGGGGTGGGGTGCCATCCGATGTGCAAATAAAGGAGTATTCAGCAGGCGTGAGGACAATTTGGGCTCTCTGGAGCCGCCCGGGGACGTATCGAGCGCGAAAAAAAGTTCAGAATTGGACAAATCGTCCGAATTTGTGGCGCAAACGTCGCTCGAGAACGGCTCGGAAGCCTTCCCGCGCACGGATGGAAGCAGAATACTCCAAAAAATGCACGGCGGGTCGGCTACCACCCTGTCGGAAGGCTGGTTTCGCTACGATCGAGCGTCCGGTTGGGTGCTGCGCGGGCTCGATGTGACGTTTTCAGCCGGCGCGGTGCATGCGATCGTGGGCGGAAACGGCTGCGGCAAGTCGACGATGCTCTCGGTGCTGGCCAAGACGGCTAAGCTGCAGCGTGGGCGCATGGTGCGCGGGGCGGCTTCGGCGGCGCTGCTGCCGCAGAACCCCAAGGCCCTGCTGGTTGCCGAGACGGTGCGCGACGAGCTGATGGAATGGGCTTCGACCTGCGGATATGACGAGAACTTGGCGCGGGAGCGTGCGGCGCAACTGGGATTGGACGGCCTGGAGACGCGCCACCCTTACGACCTCTCGGGCGGACAGCGCCAGCTGCTTGCACTGGCAAAGCTGCTGCTGATCGGCCCCGAGCTGCTGCTGCTTGACGAGCCCACGAAGGGCTTGGACCTGGAGAGTCGGCGCATCATCGCCCGCGCCCTGCGTGACCATGCGAAGGCTGGCGGCACCGTCATCATGGCTACGCACGATCTGGATTTTGCTGAGCAGGTTGCCGATGACATTGCCATGATGTTTGACGGTGAGATTGCCTGCATGGAGCCGCCGGCCGACTTCTTTGCCGACAACGTGTTTTATAGGGCGTGATGGGATGACGGACTGTCGTTTCTCGCGCTTGCTTGCAAAACTGGAGATCCCGCTGCTGCTGGCGGTGCCAGCCGTGATGGCTGCGGCGTTGCTGGCGGGCGTTGAGCAAGCGGCACTTGCCATGCTTGTCGTGGTGGCGCTGGTGCTCGCGCTGTTCTTTGCGGGTTATGAGGCATCTCGTCCGGGTTTGCGCCAGATTATGCCCACGCTGGTGCTGGCGGCGCTGGCGGCGGCGGGGCGCATCCTGTTTGGGCCCATTCCCGACTTTAAACCGGTGAGCGCCATCGCCATTATCGCGGGGGCGACGCTTGGTCGCCGCAATGGTTTTATGGTTGGCGCGCTGGCGGCGCTGACCAGCAATTTCCTTTTTGGACAGGGCATGTGGACGCCGTGGCAGATGTATGCCTGGGGGCTCGTGGGATACATTGGCGGTGCGCTGGCGTATGCGGGCGCGTTCGACCGCGCCGACGGCACCGTGCGCATGCCGGCGGCGCTGGCGTACGGCTTTGCGTCGGGCCTGCTCTATGGCGTCGTGATCAACGCGTATGACATCATTGGGTTTGTACAGCCGCTTACTTGGGCGGGTGCCGTGGCACGTCTTGCCACGGCAGTGCCGTTCGATATTACGCACGGACTCGCGACATGCGTGTTTTTGGCCGCCTTGTACAAGCCTTGGTGTCGCCGCATTAACCGTGTCGTCGTGAAATACGGGCTGTAAGGCATTTCGCATTCCCTCACGAACTTGCGGTGGAATAGTTCTCGTTTTTGGCTATTTGCTGCCCAAACAGGAACTATTCCACCGCAACTTATAGGGGGAGAGGGGCCACACAATCTGTTTTCCTCTGTCCCCCCAGGAATTACTTGGGGCTAGAGTTCTAGCGTGAGGGTGACGGGGCAGTGGTCGCTGCCGAAGATGTCGCCGCGGATGCCGGTGTCGCGTACGTTGTCGGCGATTGCGTCGCTTACCAGGAAGTAATCGATGCGCCAGCCGGCGTTGTTCTTGCGGGCATTAAAGCGATAGCTCCACCAGCTGTAGACGCCCTCGACGTCGGGGTTTGCCGCGCGCCAGGTATCGGTAAAGCCGGCGTTGAGCAGCTCGGTAAACTTGCCGCGTTCCTCGTCCGAAAAGCCTGCGTTGCCGCGGTTGGACTTGGGGTTCTTAAGGTCGATCTCCTCATGCGCCACGTTAAAGTCGCCGCAGGTTACGACGGGCTTGCCGGTCTCGCGCTCGAGCGCGTTCAAAAAGCCGCGGTAGGCATCGTCCCAGGCCATACGCACGTCGATGCGCGCGAGCTCATTTTGTGCGTTGGGCGTGTAGACATCCACAAACCAGAATTTGTCGAACTCGAGCGCGCAGACGCGGCCCTCGGTTGCGGCTTGGGCGACGAGCACGGCCGCCTCGCCTTCGCCGGCGTAGGGCAGCAGCGCATCGGCGCACAGTACGCGCAGCGGCTCCTGGCGGCTAAAGACCGCGGTGCCCGAATAGCCTTTACGCTCGGCGTAGCTCCAGGTTTGGTGATAGCCGGGCAGGTCGATATCGACCTGGCCCTCCTGCAGCTTGGTCTCCTGCAGCGCCAGGATATCGACGTCGAGTTCTTGCGCGATCTGGATAAAGCTCGGGTCCTTTTTGAGCACGGCGCGCAGGCCGTTGACGTTCCACGAGGCGAAAGTGTAAGTCTGAGGCATGGTGTCCTTTCGACGGGGTTGGCAGGCTTAAGATTAGCGCAACAGGGGCGGGGTGGGCTCCGTGCATGCTGACTTAAAGGCCGCATGCTGGGACGTCGCTCAACGCTGCCCGACTAACAAGGACGGAGGACTCATATGACGCAGGCAATATCGGACCCCAGGCAGGCCTCCGCCGCGCTGGCGGATCTGTTTGACACCCACAAGCGCGTGGTCTTCTTTGGCGGCGCTGGTGTTTCCACGGCAAGTGGCATCCCCGATTTCCGCAGCGTGGACGGCCTGTATCACCAGCAGTTTGCCTATCCGCCCGAGACCATGCTGTCGCATAGCTTTTACGAGGCACATCCTGCGGAGTTCTTCGACTTTTACCGCACCAAGATGATCGCGCTTAACGCTAAGCCTAACCGCTGCCACACCAAGCTGGCCGAGCTGGAGCGCGCCGGCAAGCTCGACGCCGTGGTGACGCAAAACATCGACGGCCTGCATCAGATGGCCGGCTCACAGCGCGTGTTTGAGTTGCACGGATCGGTCCATCGCAACATTTGCCAGTCGTGTGGCGAGGTCTATAGCGCCGAGTGGATTTGCTCGCGCGAGCACGAGGACGCCGCGGGCGTGCCTGTGTGTCCTACGTGCGGCGGGCGCATCAAGCCCGATGTGGTGCTCTACGAGGAGCCGCTCGATGAGCATGTGCTGACCGGTGCCGTTGCCGCCATCGCCGCGGCCGATGCCCTCATTGTAGGCGGGACCTCGCTCGTGGTGTATCCGGCGGCAGGCCTTACGCGATACTTTACCGGCGATACGCTGGCCATATGCAACCTTGCTCCCACCGATCAGGATGCAAATGCCGACCTGCTGATTTCTTGCGACATCGCGGCCGCGTTTGCGTTCTAGCCCGCGCGCGCGGATACAATAGAAAGACTGAGTGCAAAGCGACCCCGCCGCCAGCTCCCCAAGCTCGGCGGCGTGGGCATTTTAGGAGGATGTTCATGGCGAACGACAGCAAGACATGGCGGTGCGGAAAGTACGAGCTCAGCTTTGACCGTCCGCGCATCATGGGCGTCCTCAACGTGACGCCCGATTCGTTTAGCGATGGCGGGGAGCACTTCGACCCCGATGCCGCCATCGAGTACGGCCTGGCGATGCTCGACGCCGGCGCCGACATCATCGACGTGGGCGGCGAGTCCACGCGCCCCGGCTTTACCCCGGTCAACCCCGACGAGGAGGCTCGCCGCGTGCTGCCCGTGGTGCGCGCGCTGGCCAAGGAGGGCGCCATCGTCTCGATCGACACGCGTCATGTGGCGGTTGCCAAGGCGGCCGTGCGCTGCGGCGCCTCGATCGTCAACGACGTGACGGGCTTCACCGATTCCAAGATGGTCGAGTTCGTTAAGACGAGCACCTGCGGCGTCATCGTGATGCATGCCGGCGAGGTCGCCGCGCCCGCACGCACGCACGCAACGGTGCAGCTCGATACCTCGGCAGCGGCGTTTGTTGCCGAGAAGGCGCGCGAGGCGGCTGCCGAGGCCGCGCGTGAGGCCGAGAAGCCGGCTCGCCGCCGTCGCGGCAAGTTGCTGGGCGAGCCTAAGCCGGAGGCCAAGCTTCCGGGCGGCGTGGTGCAGCCCTCGTTGCCGTTTGGCGAACCGGAGCCCACGTCCGAGCCTTCAAGCGAGCAGGAGACGCCGGCCGCCGAGCAGGCTGCTGCCGCCGAGACCGTCGCGCCCGCGCCCGAGGCCGCGCCCGAGGCCACCGAGGCCGCATCGGAGTCCAATGACCGACTGGCCGCCATGATGCGCCGCAGCGCCCGCCGCGAGGAAGCCTACGTGCCCACCTCGCAGCTCCGCCGCTTCACCCTGCCCGATTCGGCGCCCATCATGCGCCGCGTCATGGGCTTTCTGTCCGACCAGGCCCGCACGCTCATCCATGCCGGCGTGTCGCGCGACCGCATCTGCATCGATCCTGGCCCGGGCTTTGGTAAGTCGGCTAACGAAGACATCGTCATCCAGCGCGAGACTGCCAAGATGGCGTCGCTGGGCTATCCGCTCATGTGCGCCGTGTCGCGCAAGCGCTTTGTGGGCGCCGTCTCGGGCGTGACCGAGGCCGCCGAGCGCGATGCCGCCACGTTTGGCGTGTGCCTGGGCGCCATCCAGGCCGGTGCCAACATCGTGCGCGTGCACGACGCCGCGGGTTTTGCGCAGTTCCTGAACGGTTACTGGGCGGTTGCCAAGCCGCAGCCGCGCCGCGCGTTTGTGGCTGTGGGCTCCAACCTGGGGCATCGCTGCGACAACATCCGCGCTGCACGCGAGATGATCGCCGAGATTCCACTCACCTGCGTGTCCAACTCCTCCAAGATCTACGAGAGCGAGCCTGCCTACGAGACGCGCCAGGACGCGTTTGCCAACGCCGTCATCGAGATCAAGACCGAGCTGGCGCCGCTGGTGCTGCTCGACGAGCTCATGAAGATCGAGGCCGAGCTTGGGCGCGACCGCTCCAAAAAGGCCAAGGCCAACGGTCCGCGCACCATCGACCTGGACCTGCTGTGGATGGACGGCGAGACCCACGGCGGCAAAAAGCTGCGCCTGCCGCATCCTCTCATTGGCGAGCGCGACTTTGTGCTGGTGCCGCTCGAGGACCTGATGCACGACCCGGCGCGGTTCTTCCGCTACAACGGTGTCGAGGTCAAGGAGCCCGAGGACCGCGTGGGCCATATCGTGGGCGAATTGGGGCGTATGTAGATGATCGAGATGAATGCTGTTGTCGCCGGTACCGAGCTTGACGCCGCGCGCAACGCGGGCCGCGAGGGTGCGTCCGCGGGCTGGTGCGCATGGAGCGCGGGCGATGCCTCGCTGACGTTTTCGCTGGTCGTGCGTCCGGATGTGAACATGCATGCCTTCCACGGCCTGCCGTTTGTGGCTGCGATGGGCATGATGGACGCGCTCGTGGGCACGGCTTCGACGCCGGGGTTGGGCCTTGCCGGTAAGGTGGGTATCCAGTGGCCGAGCGACATTGTGTGCGGCGCGCCCGCGTTTGAGACGTCGTTCGCGCGCGTCGCCGTCAACGGTGGTGCCGGTGCTGCGGGCATGTTCGGTGCCGTGACGGTGGATATTGAGCGTTCGGCGCTGGGCGAGCTTGGTGTGGACGTGGCTGACGAAGCGCTGGTCGAGACGCTGGCCGCCGCCATGCTGGCCCGCGTGGACGCCTGGGCGGTTGTTGCCAACACGCCGCAGGGCGCCGCAGGGCCGCTGGCTCCCGTGCTGGGCGAGTACTTCGACATGGTGCCGCTGCTGGGCCGCCAAGTTGCGGCGGTGTCGCCCAACGGTTTGCCGCTTGCGGTCGGTGTGTTTGCGGGCCTGGACATCTGGGGTCGTGCGACCATCAAGACCGATGCCGGCGAGCAAGAGTTTCCGCCCGAGGCCGTGCGCATTCGCGGACTGTAACGCGGGGCGTTCGCGCCCAAAGATAGACATGACAACAAGACCCTCCTCGGCCTGTGCCGGGGAGGGTTTCGCCTATCTGGGGAATGGGTTGCCAGCGCCCTATTCCTCAAAACTGAAAAATTTTCGTTTTTGAGGAATAGGATTAAGGCAGCTCGGTCTTTCGCGAGGTATATTCGCTATAGAGCCTATTCCTCAAAACTGAAAATATTTCAATTTTGAGGAATAGCGATAAAAGACCGCGAGGAGGCCCCAATGAAACTCATCAATAGAACGTCATATATGGACACGTTGACGAGCCTTATTGGCGTGCCGGACATCAAGGTCGTCACGGGCATCCGTCGTAGCGGTAAATCAAAATTGCTCGAGGCCCTCCGCGATTACGTGGAGGCAAATCTGTCCAATTCGAATGTCATCCATATCAACTACAACCTCGATGAGTTCGAGAATCTGCTCGAGTATCACGCGCTGCTCGCCTATGTAAAAGAGCATCGAGTGTCCGGCAAACAAAACTTTCTGCTAATCGATGAAGTTCAGATGTGCGACGGTTTTGAGCGTGCGATCAACAGCCTCCACGCATCCGAGCAGTACGACATATTCATTACCGGATCGAATGCCTTTTTGCTGTCGAGCGATCTGTCGACGCTCTTTACAGGGCGTACGTTTGAGATCGAGGTTTTCCCATTCTCGTTTGAGGAGTATCGACTCTATGGCGACGAGGGCGAGGTCGACCGCGACTTCGATGAGTACGCGAGAACCGGCGGTATGTCCGGCTCCTACCCTTATCCACTGCAGGAGCAGCGTTATCAATATCTCTCCAATGTCTTCAAAACGCTCATCGTGAGAGATATCGTGCAGCGGCATAACGTGAGAAACGAATCGGCGCTGCTGCGCATTGCCGATTACATGATGGACAACGTCTCCAACATAACGTCGGCACGTAACATTACGGATATTTTGAACGCGGATGGGCTAAAGATAACGAACAAGACGGTCGGCACGTACATGGGGTACCTGTGCGATGCGTTTGCCTTCTATAAAGTTCGTCGGTACGACATCCACGGCAAAAAATACCTTAAGAGCGGCGAGAAGTATTACCTGGCAGACCACGCGTTCAAATACGCGCTGCTCGGTACACGTGATATGGATTGGGGACGCGTATACGAGAACATGGTGGCAATCGAGCTGCTGCGCCGCGGATACGAGGTATACGTCGGCGTGCTCTATAAAAAGGAAATAGACTTTGTAGCAATCAAGCGAAGCGAGAAGCTCTACATTCAGGTGAGCGACGACATCAGCTCGGATAAGACATTTGAACGCGAGATTTCACCACTGCTGAGCATTGGCGACGCGTACCCCAAGATGATTCTCGCCCGCACGCATCACGAGGCCACGGACCGCAATGGGGTGCAGATCGTGGACCTGGCGAGGTGGCTGTGCGACGAGGCCTAGCAGAAAGCCCTATTCCTCAAAACTGAAAATCTTTCGATTTTGAGGAATAGGGCCGATGCGTTGCCTAGTTCGCCGCTCGCGCCCGTGCTCGACTTAAGCCCCTGCTCTATCCCAGCTCCTGCATGCGGCGGTAGATTTCGCAGATACCCTTGATGGTGAGCTGTCCGTCGACCACGTCGAAGGCATCGGTCGAATCGGCGACGATGCTGGCGAGACCGCCCGTGGCGATAACGGTGGCATCGTCGCGGCCCAGCTCGCGCTTCATGCGCGCGACCAGGCCTTCGGCCATGGCGGCGGCGCCCATCACGGCGCCGACCTTGATGCATTCCTCGGTGTCACGGCCGATGGCGTGCTCGGGCGCCTCGAGCGGCACGCTGGCGAGCTTGGCGGCACGGGCAGCAAGCGCGTCCATGGAGATACGGATGCCCGGCGCAATCGCTCCGCCAATGTAATAGCCGTCCTCATCAATGACGTCGATATTGGTTGCGGTGCCAAAGTCCACCACGATCGCCGGCGCGTCGTAGAAGGTCTCGGCAGCGACGGCGTTGGCGATGCGGTCGGCACCAACGGCCTGGGGGCGCGCCGCCCGCAGCTTGGTCACGGCGGCCGTCTGCGGCCCGATGACGATGGCGTCCGCGGCAATGCGGTCGGCCACGGCGTGCCACTCGCGCGAGAGCTGCGGCACCACGCCGGCAAAGGCGATCGCGTCGACCGCGCCGAGCGAGAGGTCGTACATCTTAAAGAAGCCCATCAGGCGCACGTGGATCTCGTCGGCGGTATAGGAGCGGTCGGTGGGCATACGCCACGACTGCACCAGCTCGTCTCCGTCAAACAGCCCCATGGCCGTCTGCGTGTTTCCCATATCGATAGCGAGCAGCATGTCTACTCCCGGTGTTGGCATAAAAGGACGCGCACCATTGTATACGTGCCGTCGACGGCGCTCGGCTGCGATTCGTTTACGGTGATAGGGGCTGAGGGGTTTAAATATGAAGGAATTATGCTCTACGAGATTTTCCTTGCCGTTTACCGAACTCCCGCGTAACATTCTTTCTTGCGCACATGAGGCGCCCAGACATTGCGGGGTGGAGCAGTCTGGTAGCTCGCCGGGCTCATAACCCGGAGGTCGTAGGTTCAAATCCTGCCCCCGCGACCAAGAACTTGCAGCTCGGAAGCAAAATTGCTTCCGAGCTTTTTCTTTATCGGTTTACTTTGCGGGTGAATTGCGGGTGAATCCTGAGTCAATTTATTATGTGAAGCAAATAAACCATTGATAATCGCGGGCCGGTCGGCTTGACTTATCGACCGATAAACTCCAATTGGGAGGAGTTTCGGCGGTCCTTAGCTAATAATAGTGCCGGGGATGGACCGCGCCCTCCCCGGACCTTGCGCGCCCAAGGGACGAGTCCCCTTGGAACCCCGTCTATTGCTCTCACCCCGGAAACAGGGGAGTGGGGGATACGGGTTGTAGGATGCCGACGGGCGAGCGCTATGCTGTCTCAAGTCCGCATGTAGCTTGTTCGGAGGCCGTCTCTGCGTCTCAAAGCGGGCAATGAATTCTGGCAATGGAACTTCTTCGTATCTGTTCGCTGCGACTTGAGCGATGCGCTCCGCACAAATAATGTTGCCGAAGCATGCGGAATATCAGAAGAGAGATTGCAGGACATGAGTCAGCGCATGAAGAGCTGCCCGTCGTTTTGATAATGACATAATTAAGTGGCAAACTAAAGCGATCGGAGCGACCATGATTCTTGACAGCCTGCGTAACAGCGCGTCTTTTAATGAAACCGACCGAGCCATTGCTACCTATCTGCTCAATCATACCGGCGACCTTAAGACCCTCACTATGGCAAAGCTCGCACAGGAGACTTACACCTCGAACGCGACAATCATCCGCTTTTGTAAGAAATTGGGCCTAAGCGGCTATCGAGAGTTGATCATGCAGCTCATCCAGGAGATAAGCGGAGACTATCTTCTGGCTGCCACTGTCGATCACAATCGTCCTTTTGGCAGTACCGATTCAATTGAGGCCATCGAGGGCAACCTTGCAAATCTCCTGAAGGGCGTCATAGATCAAACGAAAATCGAGCTCGATAGCGCCAAATTGAGCATAATCGCCAAGGCAGTTCTTAGCGCCCCGCGAATTTACATCTTTGCTAAAGGGGAAAGCTATCTGGCGGGATGTATCTTTCGCAACAATCTTCTCAAGCTCGATCGTCATGTCACCATGGCGGACGACGGTGGCCTGCAGACACTGCACGTTAAGAACGGTAGGCCCGGCGACCTGTTTTTATTCCTAAGCTACAGCGGCATTCACTATGATTATTCCAAATACGCCGCCGCTCTTTCCGAGCGCGGAATCAAGCCGTGTTTAATCACGGCGTTTTCTGATTCGGCGCTCGCCAGGCAATGCGACACTGTCTTGCTCATTCCAAAATCAGAGCGCGTGATTGGAAAGGTTGCCAATTACTCTTCCATGATCTCGCTCACGTATACGCTTCAGGTTATTTATTCGCTTATATTCAATCAGGATTATCAAGAGAACTATCGTGTAAAACACGAGGCCGATTCGTTCATCTTTACGAGTTTTGCGGAGATTTAGTCATACAAAAGGTGACCCCAAAGCATTTTGCCTTGAGGCCACCTTTTGTGCTTTTGCTATCTGGATGGCTTCTCTACTTCAGCTCAGGCCAATAGCCCTTGTTCGCCTCGATCATGTCGTCCAAGACTTCCTTAGCCACGCGCGCTGAGGGAATCGTGCGATTGAGGGTGAAGGCCTCGAGTGCCTTCTGGTAGGAGCCCTCGATAACGGCCTCGACCACAAGGCCCTCGCAGGCATCCTGCTGCTCGATAAGGCCCTTGTAGAAGCGGGGAATCTTCCCGACGCGGACCGGTTCGGCTCCTCGATCGGTGATGTACGCCGGAATCTCGACGGTCGCGTCGTCCGAGAGATTCTCGATTGCGCCATTATTGGGCACAATCACCAGCTGGCGATGGCGCAAATCCTTCGCCAGGGACTTGACGACATCGACAATGAACCTGCCGTGGACGCCTACGTAGAACTGCGTGAGATCGACCTTTTCACCGCGCTTAAGCGCCGCAGATGCGTCGAAGATACGCTTTTCGCGGCCGTTTACGACCTGCATGCCACGCGTGTTATTGATGTCCATGTACTCCACGCAGGCATCGGGCAACAGGTAATACTGGTAATAGGTGTTGGGGAGGTAATCCTGGAATAGCGTAGAAATCGTTGCCGCATTCTTGAAGGTGTGGGCCCAGTCTGGGTCCTTTACCAATGCGTCATTGAGGCTTGCCTCGGAAATGTAACCGTACTTACGCACGTGCTCTTTGAGCTTGTCCGTAACGTCGACGCCCTTGCAGCGTACGCTGGTATACCACCCAAAGTGATTGAGGCCAAAGTAGTCGACTTCAATGTCGTCGAGTTCGCAGCCCAAAATCTCCGCCATGCGGGCTTCAATCTCTACCGGCATATCGCAGATGTCGAGAATGCGAGCGTTTGGACGCAGCTTGTGCATCGCCTTGGCTACGATGGCAGCGGGGTTAGAGTAGTTGACGATCCAGTAGTCCTTGCAGGCGTACTCTTCGCAGAAATCGACAAGCTCGCACATGGGGAAGATGGTCCTCATGCCATAGGCCATGCCACCTGCTCCGCAGGTCTCTTGGCCGACTACGCCATGGCGCAGGCTGATCTGCTCATCCTGGATACGCATCTTGAGCCCGCCCACGCGCATCTGCGCCATAACAAAGTTCGCATCTGTAAACGCCTCTTTGGGGTCGACGGTTACATGCAAGGGGATCTCGGGGGCAAGGTCATCGATAACTGCCTTAACCACCACAGCGACCGTGTCCTGGCGTTCCTTGTCGATGTCATAGAGCCAAAGCTCACGAATCCCCAGTTCGTCCTTTTGATCAATCAGGTCTTTGACGATACCGGCGGTATAGGTGCTGCCGCCGCCGCAGATGACAATCTTGTATCCGTTCATGTTGTTCATGCCTTTCAAATCAAATTGAGCTGCAGACAATCTTGGTTACTATCTGCACGAAGTAGGTAGCGATGTTGATGACCGCCGCCATGCCTGCAATGCTGCCTGCGTCCGCGTGCCTTCCTGAACGCCGGGTCCAAACCGCAGCGAGTAGACCCAGGAGCGGCCAGATAAAACCACATGCGAATGCAGCCATAAGTACGAGAAGACCCCTTGTCGACTTTTCTTTGTACATGTTGAGCAGGCGTTCGAACATGCCTCGGATTGAATGAAACGTTTTGGTCAACATGAGGTCTCCTCGCTTATCGCTTATCGATTACGCGACTGTTAATCTTCCAGATTAAGGATGGGACGCAGCAGGTCGTAGACGGAGTGCACGTTGGTTCCCACGACAATTTGGACATTGGTGCCGTTCTTAAACAGGCCCTTGTCGATAGCCTTCTTGATGGTCTCTTCGTTGACCTTGTCGGGATCTTTGACTTCGACACGGAGACGAGTCATGCAGCAGCCCATGGTGTTGATATTGTCCTTGCCGCCAAGGCCGTTGATGATGTTCTGCACCATTTCCTGCTGTTTTGCGTCGACTTCCGGAGTTCCGGAGGACTCGAGAGCATTGTTGCCTCCGGAGACCTCTGCAGACCACTCTGCGGAACGGCCGGGCGTCATGAGGTTGAGTTTCTTGATCACCATCGCCAGAACGATGAACGAAACGGCGGCAAACACGATGCCCAAGACGATGTAAATCGGGAACTTGGTGACGCCCATTGGCAAAGGCAGGCCGAGCGTGAGCAGCTCGATGCCACCGTACATGTTAAGCAAGCGGACTCCCAGGACAAACAGGAGCATCTCGCCCAGTCCGTAGAACAGGCTGTAGGCAACCCAGAGAATCGGAGACGCGAACAGGATCATGAAGTCGAGCGGCTCAGTGATGCCGGAGAGCATGGCGGTGATGTAAATGGGCACCAGCATGGCTGCGACAGCTTTTCGATTCTCCGGACGGGAAGTCGCAATCATTGCGAGCACGGTGCCGAGGGTTACGAATTCCTTGCCAAAGCCGAACATGGCAAAGCGGACAGAGGGGTCGACTGTGGTGAGGGATCCGTCGGCGATATGGGGAAGCTCGGCATAGAAGATGTTTGCTGCGCCGGAAACACTCTGGCCGGCGACGACCGCCGTGCCGCCAATCGCGGAGTAGTCAAACGGCATCCACATAAAGTGGTGCATGCCGAGAGGTACGAGGACGCGGTTCAGGAAGCCGTAAATGAAAACGCCCAGACCACCCGAGGCTGCGATGAATGAAGAAGCGTTGCTGATGGCGTTGGCGATAGGGGGCCACACGATAGTCGCTCCGATGCCGAAGACAATGCTCAGCGGAACCATCGCCAGAAGGGCCAGGCGGGGTCCGCCGTAAATCCGGATATACTCCGATACCTTTACGTCGATCAGTTTGTTATAGAGCCAACCGCAGAAGCATCCGATGAGTACGCCGCCGAAGACGTTGACATCGGTAACTTGAAGACCCAGTACCGTTGCCTGGCCAGTGCCATACAGACCCATCGCGCCAGCTTTTGCCAGCTGATCGGTGAGCGTCAGGTAGGCGTTGTTGACATACAGGAACATGAGGTAACTAATAAGTCCAAACACTGCCGCGTTGGATTTTTGCTTCTTTGCGAAGCCTGCCGTTAGGCCGACTGCGAAAATCACCGGCAGGTTGCCGATCACCGCGGAGTTGGTTGCCGCGGAGAGCAGCGTGCCCAGATCTGCGACAACTCCGCTGCCGAGCGAGCATACCGTGGCGATGGCCAAAATGATGCCCGTTACCGAAAGGTACAAAATAGGGTCGACGATAACGCGGCCAAAGTTCTGGAAGGCCGTTTTGACTTTATCCATCTCTTCCCCTCTCCTAACTAATCTCGGGGGCTTGCCCCTTAGGCAGAGACGACACTCGCATACTTGCCGGCGTCAGGTGTTGATGTCGCCTCTGTTTACGGATTTCATGATAGTTGGGGTGTTTGCAAACAGGGCGGGCTGGAACAAACGGTTCTTAAAAACAAGTGCGACTAATCTATTTCGTTGTTACCATCTTTCCATTTCGGTCAGCGGTATTCATTTTTAGGCAAATGGCTTTGGACGCGAGTGACTAGCTACGCCTTGATTTGCCAAGTTTGAAATCCATCCATCTCTTTTTAATAGGCTCTTGCCGCCCGGGCGTCCCGGAAGAAAGGAGGAGGAGCGGAAGAAGCATTCCGATCCTGTGCGCGTCCATTTCCTGTGACAGCAGGGTTTCAAGCAGCTTTTTCGCTTCATCGAGGCGCAGGGGCTGCCTTTCGGCTCCCTGCGACCGCGGGACTGATATTGCATCGCTTGCGATGCAACTGTTGAAGTCAAGCAATCGTTGGTCGAATTTTGGTCGAAATTGGCATGGCATTGATTCA
>DBEXKF010000228.1:0-5846 GCA_048175045.1 Collinsella sp. | reverse complement strand
CACAACGGTGACGACGTTACCTCCAAGTCCTTCAAGCTCGGTTGGGAGCGTCTGGTCAACACCAAGTCGGCTGTCGCTACCGAGTACGGCCCTTCCGAGGTCTCCTATCACCTCTCCATGGTCGAGGGCTATGACGATCTGCTTGCCGGTAACGCTACCGAGCTCAGCGGTGTTACCTGCCCCGACGATGAGACCCTCGTCGTCAAGCTGGCTTCCGCTTACGCCGACTTCCCCTTCGTCGCCTCTCACCCGGCTCTGGCCCCGGTTCCCGAGTGCGCCGAGTCCGATGTCAAGAGCTTCTACCTTGCCCCGGTCGGTAACGGCCCGTTCATGATGGACGGCAAGTGGGAGGATGGCCAGGAGATCAACGTCAAGAAGTTCGACGATTACTATGGTGACAAGGCCAAGATCGATGGCATCCACTTCCAGGTCATCAAGGACATGGAGACCGCTTACAAGGAGTTCCAGGCCGGTAACCTCGATGTCTGCGACGTTCCCGTCGCTCAGATCGATGCCGCCAAGAAGGATCGCGGCGTGTCCAAGGACGGCTACACCATGGGTGACGGCGAGCGTATGCTGCTCGGCGCCGAGCCTTCCACGTACTATCTGACCTGCAACACCACGGCCGAGCCGTTCAACAACGCCGACCTGCGTAGGGGTATCTCCCTGGCCATCAACCGTGAGGCCATCTGCAAGACCATCTTCAAGGGTACCCGTACCCCTGCCGACGGCATTGTTCCTCCGGGCATCGATGGCTACAAGGAGGGCGCATGGGAGTTCTGCGCCTACGATGTCGACAAGGCTAACGAGTACCTCGACAAGGTTGCTCCCGCTGGCGCTAACGGCGATCGTGGCATTAGCGTGACCCTTTCCTACAACCAGGACGGCGGTCACAAGGAGATCATGGAGTCCATCATCGGCGACCTCGCCAAGGTTGGCGTTACCGCTGTCTCCGATACCCCTGAGTGGTCTGCCCTGCTCGAGCAGTATCAGAACTTTAACTATCAGTTCGGTCGTCTGGGTTGGATTGCCGACTACCCGATCATGGACAACTTCCTGTATCCGCTGTTCCACTCCGACTCCCTCGGTGGCGACAACCGCTCCGGTTACAACAACCCCGAGTTCGACGCCAAGGTCGACGAGGCTCGTACTATTGTTGACGACGAGGAGCGCGTCGCTAAGATGCAGGAGGCCGACGCAATGGTCGCTGCCGACTGCCCGGTCATCCCGGTGATGTTCTACACGCACACCATCGCCGGCTCCGATCGCATTAAGCACCTCTATGTCGATCCGCAGAAGCACGCCGATCTGGGTACCGCTGAGCTCGCCTAAGAGTTTGCAGCTTCCGTGAGGGTCAAGTATTTACGTAGACCTCATGGGAAACATACAGTTCTCCCTAACCTGGGGTAAACTGGCTGATGGTAATTTTGGGATGCCGGTCTGGCGATCGGCATCCCATTTAGGTTAATCCCTAGATAGGGGAGTGGTATGGGTAAGTACATCGTTAAACGTGTGCTTCAGTTCATCCCGGTATTTTTGGGCGTTACGCTGATTCTGTTCGCCCTTCAGAATATCGTGCCGGGAGATCCGATCAAGCTGATCGGTGGAGACAAGGCTCTGTCCCCCGAGGTGGAGCTTCAGCTTCGCGTCCGCTATCACCTGGTCCAGACGGACGAGGACGGCAACGCGATCCTTGACGAGAACGGCGAGCCCGTTCAAACGTCGCTCGTGGACCGTTACTTGTATTACATGAACGGCCTGCTTCATGGCGATCTGGGCAATTCGTATCAGCGCAAGCTGCCGGTTACGGATATCTTTGCCCAGAAGTATCCGTATACGGTCAAACTTGCCGCGTGCGCCATCGTGCTCGAGGCAATCATGGGTATCGGTGCGGGTATCATTTCGGCGGTAAAGCGTTATTCCTTCTGGGATATTTTGGTAACGCTCACCACGTCGATCCTCGTTGCGGTCCCGGCCTTCTGGCTCGGTATGTTGCTGCAGCTGTTCTTTGGCGTCATCCTCAAGGACGCCACGGGCGGTGCAATCTCCATGCCGATCTCGGGTGCCGGCGGTTCCAGCTCTCAGTATCAGGATTGGATGCACTATGTGCTTCCGACCATTACGCTGGCTTCGGTTTCGACCGCTTATGCTGCGCGCATCATGCGCTCGCAGCTGCTTGACGTCATGAACCAGGATTACATCCGTACGGCAAAGGCCAAGGGTCTCTCCAATCGTGCGATCATCGTCAAGCATGCGCTTAAGAATGCACTCATCCCCGTCGTTACCTATATTGGTGTCGACTTTGGCGGCATGCTTTCGGGTGCCATCCTGACCGAGACGGTCTTTAACTGGCCCGGTATCGGCTATGAGGTCTATCGCGCCATTAGCATGCGTGACTGGCCCATCGTTATGGGCGGCGTTACGCTCATCGTCGTCGTCGTTATGGTGATCAACCTGCTCGTCGACATTAGCTATGCATTCCTCGACCCGCGCATCCGCCTTGGCGGTCCGTCGGATAAGGCCTAAGGGAGGTACGTCTCATGCAGGAAACTGATTCTCAGTCTCAGGAGCAGGCTACCGCCACCAAGGCCGCATCTGCTCCCGCCAAGTCCCGCACGCTGTGGGGCGACGCTTTTAAGCGTCTTCGCAAGAACAAGCTCGCCGTTATCGGTGTCTGCTGGATCATCATCGTCGTTGTGGTTGCCCTGACCGCAGATCTGTGGGCTAAGCCCTGGCTCGGTTCCCCGACGGCTTCCGACTCGACCACTATGGCCGAGACGTCACTGCTGGCTCCGTGCGCCGAGCACCCGTTTGGCACCGACGCCCTTGGTCGTGACATTCTCGTCCGCGTTATCTACGGTGCGCGCGTTTCGCTGTCCGTCGGCATTATGGCCACCGCGATCTCCACGGTGATCGGTCTGGTCATGGGTGCTCTGGCCGGTTTCTACGGCGGGATCTGGGATACGATCATCATGCGCTGTGCGGACATCTTCCTGGCGTTCCCGTACGTGCTGTTCGTTGTCGCCATGATCGCCGTTATCGGCCGTGGTCTTCAGAACGTCTTTATCGCCATCGGTATTCTCGGCTGGCCTTCGATTGCGCGCGTCTTCCGCTCTGCAATCTTGACGGTCAAAGAAAACGACTATGTTGACGCTGCGCGCGCGATGGGTGCATCTGATGCTCGTATCGTAGTGCGTCACATCTTCCCGAACTCCGTCGCCTCCATCGTGGTCTACGCGACCATGAACATTGGTGGCGCCATTCTGACCGAGTCCGCTCTGTCCTTCCTCGGCATGGGCGTTATTCCGCCTACGCCTTCGTGGGGCTCCATGATTCAGGACGGTCAGCAGTATCTTCTGACTGCTCCCTGGATGATGATCATGCCCGGTCTGGCAATTCTCTCGACGGTGCTCGCCTTCACCCTGCTGGGTGACGGTCTGCGCGACGCCCTCGACGTCAAGATGAAGGACGCATAAGGATGAAGAAGAACAAGAACTATGTGGACCTGAAGGACCAGCCGGTTCCCGAGGGCCAGCATCTGCTCGAGGTCGATGACCTTAAGATGTATTTCCATACCGAGGATGGTGTCGTTCGCGCTGTCGACGGTGTGTCCTACACGCTCGATCGCGGCGAGACCCTGGGTGTCGTCGGTGAGTCCGGCTCCGGTAAGTCCGTGACCGCCATGACCATCATGGGCCTCATCTCGATGCCTCCGGGAAAGATCGAGGGCGGCGACGTTCGCTATCGCGGTCGTTCTATCCTCGAGATGACCGAGGAAGAGATGCAGCACATTCGCGGAAACGACATCGCGATGATCTTCCAGGATCCTATGACCTCCTTGAACCCGGTCTATAAGATCGGCAAGCAGGTGGGCGAGGGCCTTCGTCTGCACCGTGGCTACTCCAAGCAGGAGGCGCTCAAGCGCGCTACCGAGCTTTTGGACCTCGTGGGTATCCCCGAGCCCGAGAAGCGCGTCAATGAGTATCCGCACCAGTTCTCCGGCGGTATGCGTCAGCGTGTCATGATCGCTATGGCTCTTGCCTGCGATCCCGATATCCTGATTGCCGACGAGCCCACGACGGCTCTGGACGTTACCATTCAGGCTCAGATTATCGAGCTCATGCAGGAAATGCAGGAGAAGAACGGCAACGCCATCATCATGATTACCCATGACCTGGGCGTCGTTGCCGATATGGCCGATAAGATCATGGTTATGTACGCCGGCCGTCCCGTCGAGTTCGGTACTGCTGAGGAAATCTTCTACGAGAGTCGCCACCCCTACACCTGGGGCCTTATCCGCTCCATCCCGGAGCAGGCCATCGAAGAGAAGAAGCCGCTTACGCCGATTCACGGCAACCCGCCTTCGCTCATGAACCTGCCTGAGGGCTGCGTGTTCTCGCCTCGTTGTCCCTATGCGACGGACAAGTGCCGCAAGCAGCGCCCCGAGCGCGTTGTCACCGAGTCTGGTCATTACTCTGCGTGCCACTACTCCGGTGACCCCGAGTTCCTCAAGAACGCTCCTGAGACGTCCCGTACGCGCAAGGATTCCAAGAAGGGAGGCGAGGCGTAATGGCAGATACCAACGAGCGTACTCCGCTGCTGAAGGTCGAGCACCTCTCTAAGGAGTTCCCCGCTGAGTCCGGCATGTTCGCCAAGCGCTTCTCCAAGCGTGTTGTCTCTGCAGTAAATGACATTTCGTTCGAGATTTATCCGGGCGAGACCTTTGGTCTGGTTGGTGAGTCTGGTTGCGGTAAGTCCACGACGGGTCGCACCATCATGCGCCTGACCAAGCCGACCGCCGGTAAGGTGTTCTTCCAGGGTAAAGATGTTGCCGAGATGAGCAAGCATGAGATCAAGGACATGCGTCGCGAGATGCAGTTCATCTTCCAGGATCCCTATGCTTCGCTCAATCCCCGTATGACCATCGGCGAGATCGTCTCCGAGCCCATGACCATTCATGGCGTGGGTACCAAGGAGGAGCGTATCGAGCGCGTCCGCGAGCTGCTGGACGTCGTCGGTCTGAATCCCGAGCACATCAACCGCTATCCGCACGAGTTCTCGGGCGGCCAGCGCCAGCGTGTCGGCATCGCCCGCGCGTTCGCTCTGAAGCCCAAGCTGATTATCTGCGACGAGCCTGTCTCTGCACTTGACGTATCCATTCAGGCCCAGGTTCTGAACCTTCTTAAGGAGCTCCAGGACAAGTTCGGTACCGCGTATCTGTTTATCGCTCACGACCTGTCCGTCGTGCAGCACATTTCCGATCGCGTTGCCGTTATGTATCTGGGTAAGATGGTTGAGGTTTCGGACTGGAAGACGCTCTACAGCGAGCCTCACCATCCGTACACGCAGTCGCTGCTGTCTGCCGTGCCGGTTCCCGATCCTGATATCCAGAAGACCCGCAAGCGCATCATCCTCGCTGGCGATCCGCCGTCGCCGCTGGATCCGCCGACCGGTTGCCGTTTCCACACTCGCTGCCCGATCGCTCAGGGTATCTGCTCTGAGAAGCTTCCCGAGTTTAAGGAAGTTGCACCTGGTCACTGCTGCGCGTGCCACTTCGCCGAGCCGTTCCCGATCAAGGAATCGCACATCGACCTGTAGCTGCTGATCGTTCGGGCCCGTGCCGGACTTAGTTTTCAGAACGTCCTCGACCATGGAAACCCCCTTATCCTGCTCCTTCGGAGCTGCGGATAAGGGGGTTTCCTGGTCTGACGCTCCTATTTGGCAAGGTGTTTTTTAGAATCCATTTTGCGCTCGGCCTCGAAGGCCTGCCTGTCCCAATCGAGCGGAAGTCCGGCCTCGACCCATGCCTCGTAGGCCCTCCTTATGGGCTTGAGCTCCCTTTGGCC
>DBEXKF010000227.1:0-2282 GCA_048175045.1 Collinsella sp. | reverse complement strand
CTTTTTGGGTGATATTTCCGCGCTGCCCAAGAAGACCCGCGACGTTTTTGAACGCGGTCTTGCCGAGTGCGCCGATCACACCGGTATGACGCTGGCGCTTGCCGTCAACTACGGCGCGCGTGCCGAGATTACCCGCGCTGTCCGTCAGATCGCACTCGACGTTGCCGCCGGTAAGATCGATCCTGCCGCAATTGATGACGACATGGTGGCTTCCCACCTCTATACCGCCGGTCTTCCCGATCCTGAGCTTGTGATTCGCACCTCTGGTGAGCTGCGCCTTTCGAACTATCTGCTGTGGCAGGTAGCTTATTCCGAGTTCTACGTCACCGATACCTATTGGCCCGACTTTGATCGTTGGGGCCTTGTCGACGCCATTTTGGGCTATCAGGGCCGTGACCGTAGGTTTGGTCGACTGAGCAAGACCGAGTAGGCTTAATCGTGTCCGATCGTCCCAAGGCATCTGCTCCCAAGACGCCTGCGCGTAAAGCTGCCACTGCGGGAGCGCCTGCAGCGAAGAGCGGTTCCGGTTCGTGGCTGGCGGGCTTTATTACCCGTGCCGCCGCCGGTATCGTCTACGCCGTTGTCTTTATCCTGTGCCTGGTTTTGGGTATCGTGCCCACGGCCATCTTTGTTTCCGTCATGAGCGGTCTGTGCTGCTATGAGTTTTTCCGTATGACAAGGCTCGATGGCAAGATGGCTAACGAGCGCATGGGTATCGCTGCCGCCGTGCTCTTTCCGCTGTCGGCGTTGGGCGATTCGATGCTGCTGAATGCCCTGCTTTTTGCCCTGATGCTCGCTGTGGGCATTTGGTATGTCTGGTCGCCGCGTACCCGCATATCCGATGTTGCCGTGACACTCATGGGTCCCATCTACACCGGTTTTATGCTGTCGGCTATCGTGCTGCTGCGCGATGCCGTGCCCGGTTTTGCCGGCGCCCTGCTTTCGGTGGGTGTTTGCGCGTCTCTCTGGGTCTCCGATTCGTTTGCCTATATCGTGGGTAGCCGTATCGGCAAACACAAGATGGTTCCCAAGATCTCTCCCAAAAAGAGCTGGGAGGGGTTTGTTGGCGGCATCCTGGGCTCGGTTTTGATTTGGCTCATCCTGTGGGCGACGCATTTCTTCAAGCTCAGCCTGCCCTATGCGCTGCTGTGCGGCGTGGTCGTGTCCATTCTGGGCGTTATCGGCGACCTTATCGAGTCGCGCATCAAGCGCGGTGTGGGCGTCAAAGATTCCGGCAACCTTATCCCGGGCCACGGCGGCATGCTCGATCGTAGCGATTCGCTTATCTTCGGCTGCATCACCGCGCAGCTGATGCTGATGATCGGAGGCGTGCTGTAATGTCATTCCAGACGACGTATGGCCCCGATGGACGCCTCCGTGTTGCCATCCTGGGTTGTACGGGCTCCATCGGCACCCAGGCGCTCGATGTGTGCCGCCAGCATGCCGATCGCCTGCAGGTGACGGCGCTGTCCGTTAACTCCAGTACCTCCGAGCTTGTTGCCGCTGCCCGCGAGTTCTCGGTTTCGGCGGTTGCCGTGGCCGATGTCGCTCATGGCGATGACGCCGTGCTGCAGGAGTTGCCCGAGGGAATGAAGCTCGGCGTTGGCGCGCAGGCGGTTTGCGAGCTCGCGCGTCGCGACGATGTCGACTGCGTACTCGTCGCTATTGTGGGTGCCGCCGGTCTCGAGGCGAGCCATGCGGCCTTGACCTCAAATAAGCGCCTTGCCCTTGCCAACAAGGAGTCCCTCGTCGTCGGTGGCGACTTGCTTATGCCGTTGGCGCAACCGGGCCAGCTTATTCCAGTCGACTCTGAGCACTCCGCCATCTTCCAGTGCTATCTGGGGGAGAACCCACGCGAGGCTCATTGTATTTGGCTCACCTGCTCGGGCGGTCCGTTTTTTGGCCGCACGCGCGACGAGCTCGACCGCGTGACGCGTGCCGATGCCCTCGCACATCCCACGTGGGCCATGGGCGCCAAGATCACCATCGACTCCGCCACCCTCATGAACAAGGGCCTGGAGCGCATTGAGGCCATGCATCTGTTTAACTGCGACCTCGATTTCATTAACGTGGTCGTGCAGCGTCAGTCCAAGATTCACTCTATGGTCGAGTTCTCCGACGGCTCCGTGATGGCGCATCTCGGTGCTTCCGACATGCGTATTCCCATCCAGGTCGCGTTCTCGTATCCCGAGCGTTGGGAGACTCCGGCGCCTCGTATCGATTTTCGCGAGTTGGGGCAGCTCACGTTTGATGCTGCCGACATGGATACCTTCCGCTGTCTG
>DBEXKF010000226.1:0-10814 GCA_048175045.1 Collinsella sp. | reverse complement strand
TTTATTGCTATACATGCTTTACGTATCTACCATAGTGTTTTATGATAATTCTGAAGTATTAAGGAGGGGTCATGACCACAACAGCCGCTCAGATCAACGTACGTCTTGATGCCGATCTTAAAAGGAGCGGCGACGCTGCTCTCTCCAGGGCCGGTATGACGCCGAGCCAAGCGGTACGAGCGCTCTGGCAGCTTGCAGCGTCGCTGGCCGATCGCCCCGGTGCGCTCGAGGATATCCTGCTGCCCAGTCGTGCCCGGGCGGAACAGCGCGAGCGCGAAAAGGCCGCCAAACGTAAGCTCGAGCTCATGGATCAGGGGTCGAAGCTGTTCGCTGCCGCTTGCCGTGAGTCAGGAATCGATATGGTCAAGGCTCAGCCATCGGACGACGAAGAGCTCAAACGGAATGCCTATGTGGATCGCTATGGCGAGGAGATGAGCTGGCTCTATGAGTGAGAATCCTAAGCGCATCTTGGTTGACACCAACGTCTGGCTTGATTATTTCATTCCCTCACGACGTGGTCGTTCGGCGGCAATTGAGTTTTTGCGTGATGCGTGTACGGCTCAGGTTGAGCTGATGTATGCGGCGACATCGTCCAAAGACCTGTTCTATTTGATTTCGAGCGAACATAAGGCGTGGTATCGGCGAGGGCACGGTTCGCTGTCTCAAGATGCCGCTTCGGCGGCGACATCACTCGCATGGGATTGTCTTGATGTGTTGTCGCAACTTGCTACGCCCGTGCCCTGCGACCTGAGCGACATATGGATGGCGAGTAAGCAGCGTGAGCTCCATAGCGATTACGAAGACGATTTAATCATCGCGGCAGCGATGCGCGCAAAGACAGACCTTCTGGTCACCAACGATGTCAAGCTCTGCTCACACGCACCAGTCGCCGCAATGAGCGTAGAAGACGCAAAGAATTACTTAGCCACGCTCTAACAATTTGAAGACCCCACAGGTCGAACAAAAGTCAGCGAATGTCCCCAGACAGGGCCGCGCCAGCCAGTCCCTATAGGTTGAACAAAAGTCAGCGAGAGCCCGTCTGGGCGAGCAAGGTGCCTTGAAAGAGGAGGGCATTGGCCTTCTGGCCATGCCCGACGATTGAAAGGCAGATTGCCGTCCAGACGGGGTCGCAGCGTCGAGTGTTCCGCCGTTCGTTAGAACGGCGGAACAAGATTAGTGTTCGATCCAGCAGCGAAGAGTCTCGCCGGCCTGCAGGTGACGCAGGTTCTCCGCGGCGATGTCGACCACATTGTTGAGCGTGGCGGCCAGGTGGAACCAGCCGGAGACGTGCGGTGTGATGAGCATGTTGGGCGCATCCCACAGGGGGCTTGTCGCAGGCAGCGGCTCGGGATCGGTGACGTCGACTGCTGCGCCGGCGAGATGTCCCGACTCCAGGGCGGCGACCAGGTCGTCGGCAACCACGAGGTCACCGCGGCCGCCGTTGGCAAAGAAGGCGCCCGGTTTCATCGCGGCGAAGAACTCGGCGTTCGCCAGGCCGCGGGTCTCGGGCGTGCTGGGCATAAAGGATGCGACAACGTCCGCCTCGGCCAGGCGCTCGGGTAGGGCATCCATGCCGTCCATGTCCTCAAATACAATGGGGTAGACGAGCGGATGGCGCTTGATGCCGCGGACGTGCGCGCCCATGCTGCGGCATAGCGTGGCAAAGTGGCCGCCGATATCGCCTGCGCCCAGCACCAGCACATTGGCGTTTTTGAGCGAGGTGACCGACCCCAAATCCTCCCAGCGATGCTCGCGCTGCAAGTCGTGATAGCCGGGCAGGCGCTTCATCATGGAAAGGACCATGGCAAACATGTGCTCGCTCACGGCTTGGCCGTAGGCGCCCACCGAGCAGGAAAGCTTGGCGTCGGCTGGCACGGTGCCGGCGGCCAGGTAATCGTCATAGCCCGCGGTCTGCAGTTGCAGCAGCTGGAGGTGCTCGCACGCGGTAAGCAGGGCGGGGTCTATGTTGCCCAAGATCACGTCGGCGTCGGCGACCTGCTCACGCGTGACGGCATCGGCGCTCGTGTAGATAAAGTCCTCGCCCGGAGCGCTCGACTCAAGGATCGCGCGGTGACGGTCGTTGACGGGCAACAAAACCAGGATGTTCACAAGCAGTCCTCTCCGCTCGACCTACCAAAAAGGGACAGGTTTATTTTGGCAGGTTTTATCAGGCAAAACGCTCAATTAAAACGCCGGATGCAAGACGAGCGTGCCCGTCAGCATCCGGCGCATCCACAACTACCAGCTGAGCAGCTCGTAGCCGTCCTCGGTCACCACGAGCTGTACCTCGCACTGGGCCGAATCGCTGCCGTCCTTGGTGCGCACGCACCAGCCGTCACCCTTGCTAATCTTGATGTCGGGCGCTCCGGCATTGACCATGGGCTCGATGGTAAAGACCATGCCCGGAGCCATGATGGTGTCCACATCGGGTGCCTCGGTGGTAAAGCCCACAAACGGGTCCTCGTGGAACTCCTTACCGATGCCGTGTCCGCCGTACTCGCGCACCACGCTAAAGCCGGCGTCCTCGACCGTCTTTTGTACGGCCTCGGCCATAACGGACAGCGGCAGCCATGGCTTGACGGCTGCCAGACCCGCCTCCACGCTGGCGCGGGTGACGTCGACCAGGCGCTGGCGCTCGGCCGAGACCTCGCCGATGCAGAACATGCGGCTCGAGTCGCTAAAGTAGCCGTCTAGGATCGTGGAGCAGTCCACGTTGATGATGTCGCCCTCGTGCAGCACGTCCGTATCGCAGGGGATGCCGTGACAGACCACGTCGTTGATCGAGGTGCACACGCTCTTGGGGTAGCCCTCGTAGTTGAGGTCGGCCGGCGTGCCACCGTGCTCGACGGTGTAGTCGTAGATCATCTGGTCGATCTGGTTGGTGGTCATGCCCGCGGCGATGTGCTCGCCTACGTAGTCGAGCACGCCCACGTTGATGGCGGCGGAGCGCTTGATGCCCTCGATGTCGGCGGGCGTCTTGTAGAGCGTGCGGGGCAGAACCTCCCAGCCCTCCTCCCACAGGCGCTCGAGGCGCTCGTCGAAGGCGCTGTGACATTTCTTATATTTTTTGCCGCTGCCGCACCAGCAAGCGTCGTTGCGGCCGGGTACGGGTCCTTTGTCATACATGGCTAACTTCCTTTCATCCGCAGCTAGTATAGCCCACCCACGCGTCCATAAAAGTTGCGGTGATATAGTTCCGATTTAAGCGGTTTAACAGCACAAATAGGAACTATATCACCGCAACTGATGGGGCGGGATAGCGGGCACTAGCTGCTGCGTGGTTTTGCTAGTAGCTCACCTGGCAGGGGATGCCGAGGGCTTGGACGCGCGCGGCAATGGCGTCGAGCACCTTGGGCGCTGCTTTGGCAAGGCCGGCGATCGGCGTCTCGCGCGCCACCGTGTAGATGGTTGCTTCTTGTGGGCGAATGTGCTCAAGCGCCGCGAGCCAGGGGGCAACGTACTCCTCGCCGGTGTTGTCGATGAGCTTGCCCTGATGCTCGCCGGTCAAAAAGATCGTCTGGATAATAACGTGACCGTCAAAGCTTGCGAACGTCTCAATCTGGTGCTCGACGTCGTAGGGGCCAACAGGCTGGTCGAGCAGCTGGATAAACGCCGGGTCGACGGTATCGAGCTTGAGGATGTTGTCGTCGACCATCATGAGCGCATCGTGTACCTGGGGATGGTCGGCGCGCGTGCCGTTGGAGAGCACGGCGATCTTGGAGTTTGGGGCAAGCTCGTCGCGCAGCGCGACGGCGCCGGCGATGGCCTGCGGAAACTCCGGTGCGGCGGTGGGCTCGCCGTTGCCTGCGAAGGTGATCACATCGGGGAGCTCGCCCTCGGCTGCCATCTCGCGCAGCTTTGCCTCGAGCGCGTCGAGTACCACGGCAGCTGTGTTGTACGGCTCGTGGCAGGGGCGCTCGGCGTTGAGGCCGTTTTCGCAGTAAATGCAGTCGAACGTGCAGATTTTGCCGCTGGCCGGCATCATATTGACGCCGAGCGAGAGACCAAGGCGACGGCTGCGAACGGGCCCAAAGATGGGGCTGGCATTCAAAAACGTAGACATAGGCATATGCTCCTCAAGACAATTGTGCCTAAGCATAGCATCGGCTCCAAAGCAAGGTGCGGGCTCTTGCTTTACAAGTTTCGTTTTTTCACGTCGCTCGTTATGCCGTGCCATGAAAAGCCTCGGGTCGGGTACAGTTAATCTGTTAACAAGGCGTAAGGCAATGCGGGTCCATCTAGCCGTACTGACGTGCAACTGGATGGGCGTTGACGATGGGAACACAGTATGGATTTTACGGTCGAGAATGCGGGCACCACGATCGCCTGCCGCGAGTATGCCGGCCCGGTTGTATCGTCCGATGCACCCGCCTTGGTGTGCGTGCACGGTGCGTGCGTCGACGGCGTCTTTTTTGATGCCATCGCCCGCGAGCTCGCCCGCGACTGTCGCGTCATTGCCTACGACCGCCGCGGCTGCGGCGAGAGCGGCGACGCTGCAGACGGACGCTACGACCTCGCCGCCCAGGCCGCCGACCTGCAGGCCGTTATCGAGCATATTGGCGCTCCGGCAAACGTGCTTGCGCACAGTGCCGGTACGTTGGTGGCCCTGGAGCTTCTCCGTGCAAACCCCGCCATAATCTCGCGTGCGATTCTGCATGAACCCGCCGTGACGGATGAGGGTGCCGGCCTGGGCGCGGCCCCGGTTTTGCTCGAGATGATCGCCGCGGGAAAGGTCTCCAGGGCATTACGGGCCTTCCTGGGCGCCATCGGCGATTCTGATCCTGAGGCCCCCAAGTTAACCGAGGCAGAAGCCAAGCATGCTCTGCGCAACGGCCGTAGTTTCATGGCGAACGAATACGGGATTACTATGACCTGCGTTCCCGATTGGGATAGTGTTCGTGCGTCAAAAACGGTGGCCGCCGTGCTCCTGGGTGAGCTCTCGATTGACACGCCTCGCGAGGCGGGCACAAGGGTGGCGGCTGAGCTTTTGGACTGTCCACTCGTAATGGTTCCTGGCGCGCACAACGGCCTGCGCGATCGCCCGGCAGCGGCTGCTCAGACTGTCCGTGGCATCCTGGGGCTCTAACACCCGCAATAGCCAAAACAGGCTTCACCCGCAAACGTTTCGGCCGTGTTAACAAACGTGCTCAAAACCTTACGTTTGCGGCTTCAATTGCACCGTCTGCCAACTCATAAAAATGTAACAGCATTCACGTGCTTACCTGCATCGGCAAGGTGTTACCCTTGTAACATTTGGAACCCATCGCTACCATGCGAAACTATCGAAAGGGCCCCATATGCTCAATAATCACGAGGCTAATCTAACCGACGAGGAGGCTGCCGCTGAGGTCGCCCGCGTCGCGAAGACCTACCCCGTGGTACGTTTGCTGTCGGCCGATCAGATTAAGAGCGAGCCTAACTGCTTGCTCGCCGGCGATCGCTGCCCTTGTCTGCGTCAGTCGAGTCTTGAGGCCTTGGCAGATTCGGGTGAGGTGTCGGAGCAACTGCTCAACGATGGTGTTGAGTACCGTGCCCGTCTGCGCCCTCTAAAGGTCGAGGGCGAGCCTCACGTCTTGCTGATGGTGCGTCCGATTGATGAGCAAGAGGCCACAGAAGAGGACCTTGTCTACACCGACGTGCTGACGGGCGTGCGCAATCGCCGATATTACGAGGAAAAGCTCCGTGGCGCCCGCGTGAATGCCGGCGTTGCGGTGATCGACCTTGATGATTTTAGGGTCTTCAACGATACGTGTGGCCGTCATGCCGGCGACCTTGCACTCGGTGCTGTGGCGACAGCCATACGCAGCGGAATTCGTTCGACTGACGAGCTTGTGCGCTATGGCTGCGACAAGTTTGTGGTCGTCATGCCCAATATTCCCTCCGATGACTTCGCCCGTCGCTTGCATCAGGTATCCGATGCCGTTCATGCCACGATTATTCCGGGCCATGAGTACGTGAGCTTGACGGCATGTGTTGGTGGCGTTCGCATTCATGGCGAGACGGTCGATGAGGGCGTTGGCCGCGCTGTCCAGTTATTGAGCCGCGCTAAGGCAAAAGCCGGTACGGTCGTGACCGATGCCGATTCCATCGAGGCCTTCCAAAGCGAAAAGCCTTTGGTGCTTATTGTCGATGACTCCGAGATGAACCGAGCCATTCTCAGCGAGATGCTCAAGGACGAGTATTGCATCCTCGAGGCCGACCACGGTCGTGCGGCACTCGACATGGTCGACCGCCATGGCGATGAGTTGTCGCTCGTGCTGCTGGATATTGTCATGCCGGGCGTAAGCGGCTTTGAGGTACTGGCCGATCTGTCGCGCCGATCGGTTAGTGACAATCTGCCCGTCATCATGATTTCGAGCGAAGATTCCGATGATATGGTTCTGCGCGCGTACGAGCTGGGCGCCTCGGACTATATCAACCGCCCGTTTGACTCCCGTGTCGTGCGCCGCCGTGTAAGCAACACCATCCGCCTATACGCCAAACAGCGCCGCCTGACAAACCTGCTGTCCCAGCAGTACAATGAGCGCGTCAAGAACAGTCGCATGCTCATCGACAACATGGCCGGCGTCATGGAGCTTCGCAACGGCGAGAGCGGCAGGCACGTTACGAACATCGAGAAGCTGACCGAGCTGCTGCTTGGCTGTCTGGTCCGGCGTAGCGACACGATCTCCCTCGACAATGAGGAACGCTCCACGATCGCCCTGGCTTCGGCGCTGCACGATATCGGCAAGATGTCGATTGACGATGCGATTCTCAACAAGCCCGGACGCCTTACGCCCGAGGAGTTCGAGATTATGAAGACGCATACCACGATCGGCGCCGACATGCTGCGTGAGCTGGGTAGCCATCACGCCGGCAATGCGCTTATGGAATATGCGTACCAGATCGCGCGTTGGCACCACGAGCGCTGGGACGGCAAGGGTTATCCCGATGGCCTTAAGGGCGACGAAATTCCCATTGCCGCACAGGTGGTTTCGGTGGCCGACGTGTACGATGCCCTGACGAGCGTGCGTGTGTACAAGGATGCTATCCCGCACAAGGAGGCTATCCAGATGATTCTGGACGGTAAGTGCGGCACCTTTAACCCGTTGCTGCTCGACTGTTTGCTCGAGGTGCAAGACCAAATTGCCGAGACATTGGCACGCCCCGCCGATGTCGTCGCGTTTCCTACGATTTAGTTTGACCAAAGGAGTTTTTAATCCATGATTTCCATGCGTGAGGCGTATGAGAAGATCGGCGCTAATTATGATGACGCGTGCGCTCGGCTGATGGGCGGGGAAATGCTTGCCCGCTTTGCCCTCAAGTTTTTGGATGACGAGAGCATGGACAAGCTGGAGGCCGCCATGGCGGCGGGAGACGCCGAAGGTGCGTTTATGGCAGCGCACACGCTCAAGGGCGTGAGCCAGAACCTGGGATTCGATAATCTGTACGAGCCGGCGGTCGTGGTGACCGAGGCGTTGCGCGGCGCCGATGCAGTTGACGGCGCTCGCGAGGGAATGCATGCGTTGCAGCAGCAATATGCGGCAACGATGTCGGCCCTGCGCGAGGCGGCCGAATAAGAGCTTGCGGGCCTTGATGACTATGAGAGTGGATAATCTCCCGTTTTAGGCCCGGTGGCGGCCTCAAAGTGGGAGATTATCCACTCTCGTTCGATATGTGTCCAAAAATCCACGCTCACCCCTCCGGGTTAGTAAATGGCCTATGCGCACTGGCGGGGCTTTCCGCATGCAATCAATATCGTTGTTCGATAAACTGTTCGAATAACGATAGAGTCGATGAGGGTGAGTGTATGTCTAACAGCGTTCAGCGTATGGCCAAAGCGGGCGAAAATATCAGGAAGCTTGGCTTTTGCATGGCAGCCGTTTTTGCAGGGATGCTCGTCGCTTTTGCCGCGTTGGTTGTTTACGTGATCTGGTATGCGGTTGCAAACGTTGCCTCTGTCGATTCTTTCGGCGTCGTGACGCTTCTCGATGGCGGGTGCATCGTTATCCCAAGCGGCCTGTGCCTGGCACTCGTCGTGGGTATTTCGCTTGTCGTTCTGTGTGGGATCAGCCGTAACATCTCGCGAGGCGTCTCGCCCTTTACCAAGACGCATGTGCGGCTTATCCGTGTTCTTGCGCTTGCCTTTGCTGTTAACGCCGCGGTTTCGCTTATTGGTGCCTACGGATCGGTCAATCTTACCATTGGTGGGCTGGAGCTTTACGTCGTGCCTCATTCCTTCGTTATTGAGATTTGCCAAGGCGTTGCCTTTGATGCGGGGTCGCTTATCGGCGCGGCTGTCTGTCTGTGTATCTCGGTGATCTGGAGTTATGCCTCGCTGCTCCAAGAGCAGTCTGACGAGCTTGTGTAGGAGGAAGCATGAGCTATCTCATCATCGAGCTTGAGACGCAGCTACTTAAGACCGGAAAGACCAGTGCTGATCTGATTCGTGCCACGGGGCATACTCCGGCTAATATTTCTAAGCTAAGAAACGGAAAAATTAAAGCTATTCGCCTTAAGACGCTTCTCGATATTTGCGATGAACTTGACTGTCAACCGGGAGATATTATTCAGCGCGTGAGCGAGAAAGAGCTTGAGGAGCTTATTGTTGAGCGTGCAAAAAATGTCGTGAGGCAGATGCGGGACGGCGGAGGCAATGAGGCGTTGCTTCCGACATCAGTCTTTGCTGTAGATTTGAGCGACGAGTAGCATAAAGCGAACAACTATAACGAAATATCAGCGTAAAGGGGCCCGTGTCTAACACGGGTTCTTTCTTTTAGATTACCTTGACAAATATGAGTTATCGAAAAACAATAACAACTATGAAAAACGATAAAGGAAAGAAGGAACGATATGAGCGGTTTTACTATCAAGCAGAACGGGAGGCCGATGAACGCATCAGCGATAAAGTTATCAAAGGTGTCAAAGCGCTACGGGAAACGGCGCGTTTTGCATGACGTTTCCTTCGAGGTGCATCAGTCTGAGCTCCTTGCCCTTGTTGGTGCAAACGGTGCGGGCAAAAGCACGCTTATTAAAATCGTCTTGGGCCTCTGCGAGCCGTCGTCGGGGAGCGTGGAGCTCTTTGGGGGCAAGTCGAAAAAAGAGCTGAGCCTGATGCGGACGCGTGTCGGCTATGTGCCAGATTCCTGCGGAGCATACCAATCCCTCAGTGCGGCTGAGAATCTTCGGATCCGATGTGCGGAATGGGGGCTTGATGCGAATCGTGAGATTCCTCGCGTTTTGAGCCTAGTCGGGCTGGACGTCGAAGAGAAAAAGAGCGTGAACAGTTTTTCTCTGGGAATGAAACGGCGGCTGGATATAGCTACGGCTTTGTTGGGCGACGCCGACGTACTAATTTTCGATGAGCCGGCAAATGGATTGGACCCGCTGGGCATCGAGAGTATATGGGCCCTTATCGGTCGATTGAATCGAGAACAGGGTAAGACCATGCTCGTCTCTAGCCATGATTTGGATGAGTTGGCATCAGTTGCAACAAGTTGCGTGTTTATTCATGACGGCGAACTGCTGAAAAAGGAATCGATGGACGTCATAAGGGATGAGGCGTCGTCCCTAAAAGAGTATTACAGGCGCTTGATGAAGGCGGTCTCGCTATGAAGCGGGCGATCCATCCCATAAAGGCAGATATGATGCGTTTGCACAGGATGTTTCCGGCGAAGTTTGGTCTTGCGCTTATTCTGGCGTTCGGCCTTCTCTTCGGTGTCTTTCTAAAAAACGGAACAACGTTGCTCGCCTTTGGCAATAGCGTTTTTGGGGAGGATATTGGTTTCTGCTGGAATGTAATCGATCCTTCTGCACCCGATGAGTCCCTTGTGCGCAGTGCTTTTGCTGGCACGTCTCTGTTCGTTCCGCTCATCGTTTGCCTGGCGATTTTACAGGAGCGCGGCTATGAAGAGGGGCACCGAATTTCTTCAGCAAGAGGTCTTACCCGCTTTAATGGGGTCCTAGCACATGTGCTTTCGTTTGCTTTAATAATTGGCGTAGCATATAGTGCGCTTTGCCTTCTTCTTTTTGCAATAGCCATAATACGTGGAGGGCATAACCTCTCGCACGATATGCTAACTGCATTTTTGCCTGCAATGATAGTCAACGCTGTATTGGTGATATCGGTTGCGCTGGAGACGGTGACCATCTATCGGATTACAGACAGCGCTGTATTGAGCGGGGCTGCGATAATTATTGGATTTGTCATGAGCTTGACGCTCTACGGAACCTTCCTTCAGGCGCCCATACCGTCCTTGCGATGGATTTTCCTTCTTCCGGGGCCGTATCTTGGAGTCGGATGTGCCCTTGGGTATAGCGATATGGGTCAGCTGACACTTCTGGGATACGGCGTGGCAGCCAGCTGTCTATCGGTATTGATTTACGCTCTCGTGAGCTTTCGTGCTGGGGGTGTGCTCAATGGCTCGCCAGACTAGAAGATTTCTTCATTCAGAATTGAGGCATGTGAGCAAATGGACGTACGCCTTAATCCTGGTAATTTATGCGTGCATGGTGGTATTGCAGCTTAATTCTTTCCCGATGTGGTTCTGTAGCCTCCGTGAGAACAGTTTCTTGGGCTTTTTCCCAGACCCGACACTTCGGCTATCGGCAGAGGATGTCCTTCTATTTGGTAATGCAGAGGTTTTCCGCGGTCTGCTGTTCAACGTGGCCCCGTTGGCTCATGCATTGTTCTTTCCGTTCATCGCGGCTTGCATTGTGCCGCGCTTTGTCAGTTCGGGCTTTATTGAGGAACCGTGGGGGTTGTCGGAGGCTCGGGGAGGGAAGCGTGTGTGCGCTATCGTTGCGCGAGTGGTGCTGTCTTCTTTTGCCCTTTT
>DBEXKF010000225.1:0-1734 GCA_048175045.1 Collinsella sp. | reverse complement strand
CGAGTAGGCAGACAATAGGCGCCTTGCCAGATATGCCGCCGCCGTGAAAATGCATGTAATGGCCGCAAAACCCCAGGCCATTGAGGATGCGCTTGGCAAGCTTGTCTTCTGAGTTAACCGCTTCGGGTGCATCCGCCGGCTGTGACGGGTCGCCGTCGGGCTCGTGCGAACAAAGGTTAAGAGGTTCATCGCACATGAATTAGTGTTGCTCCTTTCTTTAGTTAGGTAGTGGAATTGTTTTGTGCCTAACCAATCTAGGAGCATGAGAAATGAATGTCAAGGTACCAAACTAGTGGTTACGCGGTTTTACCAAACCGCGTAACGGCTCGACGCTGCAAGCGTTCCTAAGCGGCAATCTGTGATTCCGCCACGGTCCGCTTTGGTGCATGTGATCCCTTGGGGACGGAGGAAAAGGGATCATTTTCCGTAACCTTTCCGCAACAATTTACCCTTCGCGCTGCTCGACTCCGCTCACAACGTCCCCTGCGCTACACTTAGTCGCACTGTGGCGCTGCTGCGCCGTGCCCGAACCAAGGGGGACACTCATGAAGAACACTCAGCTGCTGCTGATTAACGATATGTGCGGCTACGGCAAGGTTGCGCTTTCCGCCATGCTGCCGGTGCTGTCGCACATGGGTTACCGTATCCATAACCTGCCGACGGCACTTGTGTCCGATACGCTCAACTATCCCAAGTTCTACATCCACGACACCACGGAGTACGTGCGTCAGAGTCTTGCCATCTGGGAAGAGCTCGGCTTTGAGTTCGACGCCATCTCGACCGGCTTTATCGTGACCGAGGAAGAGACGCGCATCATCTCGGACTTTTGCCACCGCCGTGCGCAAAAGGGCACCAAGGTGTTCGTCGATCCCATCATGGGTGACAACGGCAAGCTCTATGCGGGCGTGCCCGAGTCCACGATTGGTCTCATGAGGCACCTGCTCGAGTGCGCCGACTACGCGGTTCCCAACTACACCGAGGCCTGTTTGCTCACCGACACGCCTATCGTCGAGCAAATTACGCCCGATGAAGCCCGCGCCCTTGTGGACGCCGTGCGCGAGCTGGGTGCCAAGTCGGTGGTCATTACGAGCGCCGTAGTCAATGGCACGAACGCGGTTATTGGTTACGACCATGTGGCGGGGGAGTACTTTACGATTCCCTTTGAGCTCATTCCGGTCTATTTCCCGGGCACGGGCGACACGTTCTCGGCGGTGCTCGTCGGCCGCGTTATGGCAGGCTGGAGTCTGCAGCGCGCGACGTCCGATGCCATGCGCGTGGTGGCAGAGCTTATCGAACGCAATGCCGACCAAGAGGACAAATCGGCCGGCCTTCCCATCGAGGCCTGCCTGGATGTGATCGACCATGAGTAACGCCGACGAGGGCGGCATCAAGCCTGCGGGCGAGAACAAGCCGCTCGGCGCGTCGCGTGGCAAGCGTCCGCGTATCCGCGTGAGCTGCGTGGACCAGCTGGGTGCGTGCCGCTGCCACCATGGTCACAAGCCGGGCGACGTTTTTGACTTCGACCGAGACCGCGGCAAGATGTGCGCCATGGCCTGCCACGTGGGCTTTCCCTATATCGATATCCTGCGCTATGGCGGAACTGTGCCTGGCAACGAGCCCGGTACGGCAAAGTTCTGCTGCCCCGAGGTCGATACGCTGAACGTCTGGCTTGCCGAGATCGTCGACGAGTAGTCGAGCGCAATGTGACAAAGGGACAGTCCCTTTGTCACATTC
>DBEXKF010000224.1:0-1966 GCA_048175045.1 Collinsella sp. | reverse complement strand
CTTTCGTGCGCGCGGCCACGCGCGGCGACGGCACCACGGGCGAGGACGTGTCGCTCAACGTGCGAACCATCAAGGACGTGCCCATGCACCTGTCCGAGCCGGCGCTCGCTCACATGGGCGCTGACCGCGAGCGTACCATCGAAGTGCGCGGTGAGGTCTACATGCCTAAGGGCAGCTTTGTTCGCCTGAACGACGAGGCCGATGCCGAGGGCCGCGACCCCTTTGCCAACCCGCGCAACGCCGCCGCAGGATCCTTACGCCAAAAGGATCCAAAGGTCACGGCGCGCCGCGACCTTGCCACCTTTATCTATGCCATCGCCGATACCGACCCGCTGCACGTCCACAGCCAGCGCGAGTTTCTGGATTGGCTGCGCAGTGCCGGCTTTAGCGTCAACCCCAACGTGGCTCGTTGCGCCACGCCGGCCGAGGTCCACGAGTTCTGTGCCCAGGCGCTCGAGCACCGCGGTGACCTGGATTACGACATCGACGGCGTGGTCGTAAAGGTGGACAGCTTCCAGCAGCAGCTCGACCTGGGCTTTACCGCCCGCGCGCCGCGCTGGGCCATTGCCTTTAAGTTCCCGCCCGAGGAAAAGCAGACCGTCCTGCGCGAGATTCGCATCCAGGTGGGCCGCACCGGTGTGCTCACGCCGGTCGCCGAGTTCGATCCGGTGACGGTCGCCGGCTCCACCATCGCGCGCGCCACACTGCACAACATTGACGAGATCCGCCGCAAAAACGTGCGCGAGGGCGACACTATCATCGTGCACAAGGCGGGCGACGTGATTCCCGAGGTCGTGGGCCCGGTGCTCGACAAGCGTCCGGCCGATTCGGTCGACTGGCACATGCCCGAGGTCTGCCCCGTGTGCGGCAGCCCCGTGGTCCACGAGGATGGCGAGGTCGCTTACCGCTGCGTCTCCATCGATTGCCCCGCACAGCTCAAGGAGCGCCTGCTCCACTGGGTGAGCCGCGGCTGCATGGACGTCGACGGCCTGGGCGACGAGATTGTCGACAAGATGATCGCCGCCGGGCTGATTCACGATGTCGCTGACTTCTACCAGCTCACGGTTGACGACATCGCCGGGCTGGACACGGGGCGCACCTATGCCAGCTCAAACAGCAAAAAGGGCGTCAAGAAGGGCGATCCCATTCCGGTGGGCCTCAAGACGGCCGAAAAGATCATCGCCGAGCTCAACAAGTCCAAGAGTCAGCCGCTCGGTCGCGTGCTGTTTGCCCTGGGTATACGCCACGTGGGCAAGAGCGTGGGCGAGGTCATCGCCGAACGATTCCTGTCGATTGACAAACTTATCTTGGCGAGCGAAGAGGACATCGCCGAGTGCGAGGGCATCGGTCCCAAGATCGCGGCGAGCGTCAAGCAGTTCCTGGCCGTGCCCGAAAACCTTGCCGTGCTGGAGCGCCTGCGTCAGGCGGGCCTGTCGCTCGAGGTCGACCTGGGCGCCGCGCACGCGCAAGCCGCAGCCGACGCTGGCGTGGCGGGCGAGCTCGCCGACGCACAGCCGCTTGCGGGTTTAACCTTCGTGCTCACTGGTACACTCGTCAACCGCACGCGCGACGAGGCGGGCGCGGCGCTCAAGGTGCTCGGCGCCAAGGTTTCGGGCAGCGTGTCGAAGAAGACGAGCTATCTGGTCGCCGGTCCCAAAGCGGGCTCCAAGCTCACCAAGGCCGAGCAGCTGGGCGTACCCGTGCTGGACGAGGACGCACTCGAGCAGATTCTTGCGACCGGTGAGGTGCCCCAGGCTTAGTGCATCGATAACCAAATTGAAGATCCGCCCGGAAAGCATGATTGAACTGCCTTCCGGGCGGATCTTATTTGGACGGGGCAACCGGCACCGTGATCTGCGTTACGTAGGTCGCGGGGTCGTCGCTGACGATATTGTCGATGAGGGCGATCCTGCGAACCGGTGCCACCCCAGAGCGATAAGAGATTCATGCAGGGCAGAGGGACCTC
>DBEXKF010000223.1:0-2501 GCA_048175045.1 Collinsella sp. | reverse complement strand
AGACGGACGCTGCCGAGGCCGACGCCGCGACGGTCGCCTTCTTCGCCGACGGCTACGAAAAGCTCCGCGCCCGCCGCTAAATGATTTTTCTGGGACGGGGATTTAATAATCATTTGATTCCCGCGCCCGTTGCGAGCGAGGGACGAGCCAAGCGTTTTCGTTCGTGAACAGTTCTGTCACCTTGGTGACACGCGAGGCGCGTACCTGCGGCTCCGCGGTCATAATGGGGCAAGACAACCAAGAGGGGAGCGGAATCCATGGCGCTAATCTATATCGTTGAGGACGATGAACCCATTCGTCGCGAGCTTGTTGACATCCTTGCCCGCGCCGGGTTTGAAATCGAGACCTGCGAATCGTTCGAGCATGTCTCGCGCGATATTCTCGCCGCCGCGCCCGACCTGGTGCTGCTCGACCTCACGCTTCCCGTCAAGGACGGCCAGCATATCTGCCACGAGGTTCGCCGCGAATCCGAGGTTCCCATCATCGTCCTCACGTCGCGCACGACCGAGATCGACGAGGTCATGGCCATGACGCTCGGCGCAGACGACTTTGTTCCCAAGCCCTACAGCGCCCGTGTGCTCGTGGCGCGCATCAATGCCTTGCTGCGTCGCACCGCGGCGTCAGGCGAGCGCAGTACGCTCGTCCACAAGGGACTGGAGCTTGACCTCGCCCGCTCCATGGTTACCAATACGCAAACCGGCACTAGCACCGAACTCACCAAAAATGAACTGCGTATCCTCTCGCTGCTTCTGAGCCGCGCGGGCAAGATCGTTTCGCGCTCGGCCATCATGCAGGACCTGTGGGACTCCGACGCCTTCGTAGACGACAACACGCTTACCGTTAACATCAACCGCCTGCGCACCACGCTCGAAAAAATCGGCATCAAGGGGTATTTGACGACGCACCGCGGCCAGGGCTATTCGGTCTAGGGGCCGGCTATGTCGTTCGCCAAATTCTTCAAAGATGCGCTACTTCCCGTCGCCGTGTGGACGTGCGGCGTGCTGCTGAGCTGCTTTGTGCTGACGGTCGCCTGCGCACCCGTTTCCATCGTGGTCGTGGCGGTCGGCGTGTCCTTTATCTTTGGCATGCTGGGCATCGTGATCGAGTACGCGCGCCGTCGTCGTTTTCTGCGCCAGCTGGAGCGTGCGGCAGAGGAGCTCGAGAGTCCCGCATGGGTGCAGGAGATGGTGCAATGTCCGACCCATGCCGAGGGCGAGCTCGAGTACGAGGTCTTGCGCCGGGTGGGCAAAGCCGCTTGTGACGAGGTTGCCGAAGGCCGGCGCCAGACCGATGACTATCGCGACTATATCGAGAGCTGGGTCCACGAGGCCAAGCTGCCCCTGGCGGCAGCCCATCTGATTTTGGAAAACCTGGACGGCAGCGAAGATGATCTGTCGCGCGTAGATGACCTCGGTCGCGAGCTTGCCCGCGTGGAGCGCTATATCGACCAGGCGCTCTACTATGCGCGCTCGGAGGTTGTGGAGCGCGATTATCTGATTCGACGTTGGAACCTCAAGGCTCTGGTGACGGGCGCAATCAAGGCCAATGAGCGCGAGCTCATCGCGGCACACGTGGCGCCGGTGTGCGAGAACCTCGACTTTGAGGTCTTTACCGACGAGAAGTGGCTCGAGTTTATTCTGGGCCAGCTCATTCAGAACAGCATTAAATATGCGCGTGAGGACGGCGCAAAGATCGTGTTTTCGGGTGCGTTGCTGGACGAGGGTCTGGCAAGCGAGCGCATCGAGCTTACCGTCGCGGACAACGGCTGCGGCGTGTGTGCGGCAGACCTGCCGCGCGTGTTCGAGAAGGGTTTTACCGGCGACAACGGCCGCACCACCAAGCGCGCAACGGGCATCGGCCTCTACCTGGTGGCGCGCCTGTGCTCCAAGATGGGCATCGACGTCACCGCGGCATCCGAGCCCGGTGAAGGCTTTGTCGTCACGTTTGCCTTCTCAACCAACAAGTTCCAATACTTTGAGTAGGCGGGCCGTCTTGCGGTGCGGACGGCTATGTTCCCGAACGTGAATATAGCCGCAAGGATTTAAATGAATCGCCCCATAAAAAACGTGCCGCCCCAACCAGGGCGGCACGCCATTTTTTATCAGCCAACTCGCTGAAGTACGGTGACGAAGGCGCAAGGCCGGGAGGGGTTATCTAAGCCGACATCCCGCAGCCGCGAAGCGGCGAGGACGTCGGCGTGATAACCCCGCAGGCCTTGCGCCGGCGGGAAGGAACCTACTTCACGACCAAGATGTCGCAGTCCCTATTGCGCAGCTGGAACGTCGAAATCGAACCCAGCAGCGCATACTTGATCGAGGACAGGCCGCGGGCGCCGCAGAGCACCAGGTCGGGCTTAACCACGTCGAGCATCTCGTCCTTGAGCGTCTCGCGAATACGGCCGGCGCGAATCATGACCTCGACCTCGGGAATATCGGGATTGGCCTTGGCCTCTTCGAGCTGCTTGGCGATGGAGTTCTTAAATGCCTCCTCTAGGCCGTTGA
>DBEXKF010000222.1:0-2799 GCA_048175045.1 Collinsella sp. | reverse complement strand
ATAACGAAATGCCGACCGAATACCCCAAAAAATCGACCGTATGCCGAATTAGAAGTTCATTTTTTGCGGAAAACGGTATATGCAAAAACTATACCAACCGTTCTAACCGCTGCTATCTGGGCGATATTTTAGTTCGATGATGCGCCGAAGAAAAAACGTTTTATCAATCTTGAGCATCACACTGTCTGCACCGTTGCGCCTGTGCCGTGTTTCCAGATGGAATGTTTTGGCTAGACGCGTCGCTTTGGGGTACCATAGCTCCACTATCAACTGCCGCTCAGCACGGCAGCCTTGATGAGCCCTTGCCCTTCTCCTGGGAATTATGATCGGGCATCAATCTGCTGAGTGGCCCGAATCCCAGGAGGGGACTCTATATGCAAAAGGAATACCTGTCCGCCGCGGCGGAGGTGCTCAGCGACCAGGGTGTCGATGAGAACCTTGGCCTGAGCAACGACGAGGCGTCGTCGCGCCTCGCCAAGACAGGCCCTAACAAGCTTGAGGAAGCCGAGAAGACTCCGCTGTGGAAGCGCTTCTTTGAGCAGATGGCAGACCCCATGGTCATCATGCTGATTGTTGCCGCCGTCATCAGCGCGCTCACGGGCATGGTCAAGGGCGAGCCCGATTTTGCCGACGTCGCCATTATCATGTTCGTCGTTATCGTCAACTCGGTGCTGGGCGTGGTCCAGGAGGCCAAGAGCGAGGAGGCCCTCGAGGCCCTGCAGGAAATGAGCGCGGCGCAGTCCAAGGTGCTGCGCGACGGCAAGCTCGTGCACCTGCCGAGCGCCGAGCTCGTCCCCGGCGACGTGATCATGCTCGAGGCGGGCGACTCCGTCCCGGCCGACTGCCGCGTGCTCGAGAGCGCCACGATGAAGATCGAAGAGGCCGCACTGACCGGCGAGTCCGTGCCGGTCGAGAAGCACACCAACGTGATTGAGCTTGCTGCGGGCACTGACGACGTGCCGCTCGGCGACCGCAAGAACATGTGCTACATGGGCTCTACCGTGGTGTACGGTCGCGGTCGCGCCGTCGTGGTCGGCACCGGCATGAACACCGAGATGGGCAAGATCGCCGGCGCTCTGGCCGAGGCCAAGGAAGAGCTCACGCCGCTGCAGGTGAAGCTTGCCGAGCTCAGCCGTATCCTCACCATCATGGTGATCGTCATCTGCGTCGTGATCTTTGGTGTTGATATCCTCCGCCACGGCGTGGGCAACGTCCTTACCGACCCGACTGCCCTGCTCGATACCTTTATGGTTGCCGTCTCGCTCGCCGTCGCCGCTATCCCCGAGGGCTTGGTCGCCGTCGTGACCATCGTCCTTTCGCTCGGCGTGACCAAGATGGCCAAGCGCCAGGCGATCATCCGCAAGCTTTCTGCTGTCGAGACACTCGGCTGCACGCAGACCATCTGCTCCGACAAGACCGGCACCCTTACCCAGAACAAGATGACTGTCGTCAAGCACGAGCTCGCTGCGCCCAAGGAGAAGTTCTTGGCCGGTATGGCACTGTGCTCCGATGCCCAGTGGGACGAGGAACTGGGTGAGGCCGTGGGCGAGCCGACCGAGTGTGCACTCGTCAACGATGCCGGCAAGGCTGGTCTTACTGGCCTGACTGCCGAGCACCCGCGCGTGGGCGAGGCTCCGTTCGACTCGGGCCGCAAGATGATGTCCGTGGTTGTCGAGACCCTGGACGGCGAGTACGAGCAGTACACCAAGGGCGCGCCCGACGTGGTGATCGGCCTGTGCACCCATATCTACGAGGGCGATAAGGTCGTCCCCCTGACCGAGGAGCGCCGCGCCGAGCTCGTGGCAGCCAACAAGGCCATGGCCGACGAGGCCCTGCGCGTGCTGGCGCTGGCGAGCCGCACCTACACCGAGGTTCCCGTCGACTGCAGCCCCGCTGCGCTCGAGCATGACCTGGTCTTTTGCGGCCTGTCCGGCATGATCGACCCGGTCCGCCCCGAGGTCGCCGACGCCATCCGCGAGGCCCACAACGCCGGCATCCGCACTGTCATGATTACGGGCGACCACATCGACACCGCCGTGGCCATCGCCAAGCAGCTGAGCATTGTCGCCGATCGCAGCCAGGCTATCACCGGTGCCGACCTCGATCGCATGAGCGACGAGGAACTCGACGCACACATCGAGGATTACGGCGTGTACGCCCGCGTCCAGCCTGAGCACAAGACCCGCATCGTCGAGGCTTGGAAGTCGCGCGACCAGATCGTGGCCATGACGGGCGACGGCGTCAACGACGCCCCGTCCATCAAGCGCGCCGACATCGGCGTGGGCATGGGCATCACCGGTACCGACGTCACCAAGAACGTCGCCGACATGGTGCTCGCCGACGATAACTTCGCCACCATCATCGGTGCCTGCGAAGAGGGCCGTCGCATCTACGACAACATCCGCAAGGTCATCCAGTTCCTGCTTTCGGCCAACCTTGCCGAGGTGTTCTCGGTGTTTATCGCCACGCTTATCGGCTTTACCATCTTCCAGCCGGTGCAGCTGCTGTGGGTGAACCTGGTTACCGACTGCTTCCCCGCGCTTGCGCTGGGCATGGAAGACGCCGAGGGCGACATCATGAAGCGCAAGCCGCGCAACGCCAAGGACGGTGTTTTTGCCGGCAATATGGGCCTGGACTGCGTTGTCCAGGGCCTGATCATTACCGTGCTGGTGCTGGCGAGCTTCTTTGTGGGCGTGTACTTTGACATGGGCTACATCCACATCGCCGATATGATCGCCGGCAATGCTGACGAGGAAGGCGTGATGATGGCGTTCATCACGCTCAACATGGTCGAGATCT
>DBEXKF010000221.1:0-5317 GCA_048175045.1 Collinsella sp. | reverse complement strand
GGGACGCTGACGAAAAGGCCGCCCTGGGTAATCCAGGGCGGCCTTTTTTGATCCCATGGGGACGGAGGAAAACGAATCATTTTTGGGTTACGGGCGGTGCGGTCGGCACTAGTCTCCGGATGCCTGGTTGCGGCCGGTGGGGTAGTCGATCTGCACGTGCGGCTGCAGGTTGTAGCAGTACACGTGGAAGCAGAGGGTCTTGCCGTGGTCCTCGACCGATTGCGCCTCAAGGCGCACGCCGCGGCAGACAAGCTCCTCTTCGTTATACATGGGCGTGACGCGATAGAGCACGTGGTTGCCCGTATCGCGAATATAGTTGAGAATCTGCTCTTCAAACGGCAGCATACCCGTCTCGTTGAGATAACGCGTGCCGGTGAGGAGATTCTTGCGATTGGCGTTCTCGCCGCAGAGTGACCAGGCGATAAGGTGGCAGCGGTTGTAGAGGCTCTGGCCCGGAATAAAGTCGTAGCGCTGCTGGTGCCAACCGGCAGGATGGATACGCGAGATATCGCCGCGCTTGCCTTGACCGAGTGACTCGGGGCCCACGCAGGCGAGCGCCTTGCGAGTGCGGCCCAGGCTGTCGAGCTTGGAGAATTTCTTAAAGCAGCCCTCTTCGGTGGCGCGATCGTATTCATCGAGTGTGAATGATGGCGTGCCGAGCGGGCGCATGCTGTCGGCGCGAAGGGCAACGTAGGGGTTGCCGGCGTAGTCGGGAATGCTGCTGAGGTATACGCCGCGGGCGCGGTCAAGATCGGGGTTTTCGACCTCGTCGATGGGGGCGGCGGCGCTGTCCGCGGAAGCGTCGTCATCGGTGTCGGGTGCGGCGGAATCGGAGCCATCGCCAGAGTCCTGGCTGTTTTGAGGGTCCGGGGAGCTCGCCGTTCCCGATTCGAGCCGAGCGACCAGGTCTGCCTCGTCGTCGGTGCGGCTGGGACTCTCGTTTTGTTTTTCGGCCAGAGCCGCCGCCTGCTCATCGCTTTGCGGCGACAGTAACTTGGGCGCTCCGTCGAGCGATCCCGTAAACAGCGCAAACCCGAGCACCACGGCGGTGCCGATGGAAAGTACTTGCTTGTAGGCGGACTTGCGCGACATGGAGGCTCCTGGATGGACGGTTGGGAGTCTACCAGTCTAGCAGGAGCCAGCAGGGGCCGTTCTGTCGAACAAATACTTAAGATTTGGGATAAATGCTACGGATTCATTTGCCTCATATGGAGCTGCGGCGGTTGTGAATGTGGGGCTATTCAGCGTTTCCCCAGATAAAACCTGCCAAAATAAACCTGTCCCTTTTTGGCAGGTTAATCGGGGGACTATTTCACCGCAACTTAGGGCACGGTTAGGGAGTGTGCACCTTAAAGAGTGGTGCCCTTGATTAGAGAGGTCGCGCTCGTCTCTCTAATTGTCTCTCTAAAGAGAAAGCCAGTTAAAGAGATAACATTGGGCTATCTAACAGTGAATTCGATACATCTCTCTAAATGTCTCTCTAAAATAAGGTGCTTATCTCTCTAAAGTTAGAGAGATATACTATACTTTAGAGAGATAAATCTATCGTTTTAGAGAGACGGAATGCCAATGCTGCTGGATGAACCTCTTGGCCTTATCGTTGAGCGCCTTCGCAGGCGGGGGACTGATGACGCATCGGTAGAAGTTAAAGCCTGCACGAATAAATTGAGCGCAGACGTATGGGAGACAGTGAGCGCTTTTGCGAACACTGCGGGTGGGCTCATTATTTTGGGCCTGAACGAGGCCGAAGGATTTGTTCCTTCGGCTAACTTTGCTATCGATAGGGTGCGCGATCAGTTTGTTTCGGGTATCGGAGACGGAGGCTCAGCGGCAGTGGTGGCCCATGCGCCGCGGTATGAGCTTGATCGAGGCGAGGTCGACGGGCTCCAGGTGCTTCTGGTGCGCATCTTTGAACTTGAGCTTAAAGCGAAGCCTTGCTATATCGGCGCGCGCGGCGTGCAGAACGGTAGCTACAAGCGCGTGGATGATAAAGATATCAAGATGTCACCCGCTGAGCTATATGAGCTGCAGAGTGCGTTGCTTCCGAGCGATGCAGACGGCACGGTGGTTTCGGAGGCAACGGTCGAGGATTTGGATCCAGATGTCGTGCGGTCTATTATCGCAAATCGCCGGCTGCAGACCCCGCGCGTTTTGCGCGGGGCCGATACGCTGGAAAAGCAGCTGGTCAGACTCAATATCACTACAAAGGATGGTGCCGTGAAGCTCGCGGGGCTTCTGTCGGCGGGAATTTACCCCCAGCAGTTCTATCCTAAACTCATGATTGATGTCGCCGTTCATTCCGATGTGGAAAAATCTGCACCCGGGCAACCCCGGTTTATTGACCGCCAGTTGTGCGATGGCCCGATTCCGGCTTGCATCGAAGATGCCCTTGCCGCGATTGGACGAAACTTGCGCAAAGCGACGATAGTGCAAGGCGCTGGCAGAAGGGAGGATTGGGAAGTTCCCCAGGAGGTTTTGCGCGAGGCCTTGGCAAATGCCTGCATCCATCGAGAATATTCGCCCATGTTTGTGGGGCAGGCCGTGAGTGTCGATATCTATCCAGACAGAATAGAGATCAAAAACCCTGGCGGCCTTTGGGGCGGAAAGACGGTGGACAATCTTGCAGACGGGGAATCGCGCTGCCGAAACCCAAAGCTCATGAGCCTAATGGGGGCGACGCCGTTAGAGCATGCCGAGGGGGCCGTTGCGGAAAGCCAGGGATCTGGTATCCCGGCTATGATTCGCGAGATGGAGTCTCGTTCGCTTGGCAGGCCGAAATTTATCGTTAAGGCCGATTCGTTTACGGTGCTGCTTTCCCGGCACGGGGCGGAGCTTGCTGAAAACCGCACGTGGATTCAGAACCATGTGGGCACCGAGCTGACGGATCGCGAAGAAACATTGCTCATGTTTATGCGGGAGCATGGGTGCGTATGCGATGTTCAAAAAATACGAGAGGCCCTGAAGTGGGATTCGGATGACATTCGCCTGATCTGCGGGGACCTTGTAGATAAACATGCCCTGTCAAAATGCGGCAAAGACACGTTCGAAATTATCGATAGGAACAGAGAACCGTCAGCTTCGACGGCGGATAGGATCCTGGAGGCTCTCAGCGCCGAAGTGGATATGACGGCGCGAGAAATAGCGGTTGCATCGGGGGTCAGAATTTCGTCTGTCCGTTACCATCTGCCAAAAATGGCGGATAAAGGGCTCATCGAAGTAATGGGTTCATCGACGAGTCGTAACCGCCGATATCGGAAGAAGTAGATGCAGCCGGGTCGCCTCTCTAGTGTCTCTCGAGGCCAGATGGGTGCTGGAGGGGCGATTGTCTCGCGATATTTCCCCAGATAAAACCTGCCAAAATAAACCTGTCCCTTTTGGTAGGTCAGTTAACGCAGTCCAGGTTGAGCATATGCGAGCGAGCAGGCTCCGGGTGCGGTAAGGTGACGTGAAACAAGCGGGCGCTGACCTTTTGGTCGCGCCCGTGAAGTTGAACGTCAGATTGCCGCGCCCGGGGCCTGCGCAGCGCCGAGCAGTTACGCCGTTTGTAAAACGGCGTAACCTAAAGGTTCATGTTGCCGTGGATGTAGGGGGTGACCTCAGGGGAGATATGGTCGCAGCCCAGTTCGCGCAGCGCGGACTCGATAACGGCGGGCAGCGGGGTTTTGCCCTCGGCATCGACGGCGTTGCCACCGAGGGCAGCAATCTTGGCGACATCTGCGGGTGCGGCCTCGATATGCATGCAGCCGCCGATCAAGCGCGCGCGTACCTGTGCCAGATCAAGATCGTGCAGGTAATCCTCGCAGGCGCGGATTAAATCGACCTTCTCGCGCGTAAGCTCCTCGCCCGTGGGAACGCGCGTGGCAAGACATGCTCCCGCCGGCAGGTTCCAAACGGGATAGCCCCATGCGCGCAGCAGCTCGCGCTCTTCGTCCTTGGTAAAGCCGACCTCCATAAGGGGTGAGCGTACGCCGAGCTCTTCTGCCGCACGCATGCCGGGGCGGTAGTCACCGCGATCGCTTGCATTGCTGCCATCGATGACGGTGGGAAAGCCGAGCGACTTGGCGTGGTTGACGATGGCGGTAAAGCCAGCGTGCTTGCAGTGGTAGCAGCGATTGGCATCGTTGCAGGCTACTTGGGGGAGCTGCAGCTGATCGACCGAAAGATTGAGCACGGGGAGCTTAAAATGCGCCCCTTCATTGGCTTGTCCATCAACGGACCGCTCAAACGAGGCCTGTTCGGGCGTGCCGATGAGCGGCGTGGTGAGATGGACGAGGAGGGTATTGGTAGGCATGATGCGGGCGCATACGGCGGCCAAAAAGCTGCTGTCGACGCCACCGGAAAACCCGATAGCCACGCGCCCGTATGCCAAAAGCAGCTGTTCGAGCGCCGATAGCTTGTCTTGAAGCTCCTCTGCGGGTGCCGTGGTGTCTAAAATCATGAAACGGTCCTTATCGTTGAGTACTCGATCGAAAACTATAATCCTAATGCGTTACTTGCCATAAGACTTCTATCTGTGTAACGAAAGTGCAATATGGCATATACGTTATATACAAGTTGCCAAATGCGGTAGAGTTGCAGCAACGCGACAGCGAGAGTCGATGGGGGACCGATATGATCAAGGCTGTTATTTTTGACATGGATGGAACGCTGGTCGATACCGAGCGTTTGGGGATTAAGGCCTGGAAGGCAGGCGCCGCTGAGCTGGGGCTCGCGATTGATGAAGCGCTGATTCATCAGTTTATCGGCCGCACGCTGCCCGATGTTATGGACATCCTCGATAAGCATTATGGCAGCCACGAAACCACCGAGGCGATCTATCGTCGCCACAAGGAGATTCGTGACGAGATGGTCAAGACCGAGCTGGAGCTTAAGGCCGGCGCCGCCGAGTGCATAGACGAGCTGTTGGCTGCGGGCTATCACGTGGGTCTAGCGACGTCGTCGCGCCTCGTTACGGCCGAGCGCAACCTTAAGATGGTCGGTCTTTTTGACAAGTTTGAAACGGTAACGTGTGGCGAGGACGTCGTGCACGGCAAGCCCGACCCCGAGATGTATCTGCTCGCCTGCGAGCGCGCGGGCTTTGCTCCCGAGGAATGTGCCGTGGTCGAGGATTCGCGCAACGGTTGCGTCTCGGGCATTACGGCCGGTTGCCATGTCTTTGCCGTCCCCGATATCGTGCCGCTGCCGCAGGACGTGGTGGATGGCTGCGAGGCCGTGCTCGATACGTTATTCGACCTGGCGGCGGCAGTCAAGGCCGTGCGCTAGACAATTGCGGTGTTGAAACGAGCGATTGCTCACGTTTGCGCTCAAGCAAAAGGGG
>DBEXKF010000220.1:0-4014 GCA_048175045.1 Collinsella sp. | reverse complement strand
TCTTGGAGCCGGGCCAATGTTCGACTATGCGATCAGTAAGCGCCTGGGCTCCAGCTTCGTTCTCAACGTGATCGATGATGACCTCACCGCCCGTAAAGCCCTCAGCTTCCATAGTGTCGATGATCTTGTTGAGCATCTTCTTTTCGCCACGCGTGTGCCCCACGAGTTCGATTTTACCGGCCTCACTCGCCGTGCCCAAAATGCGGATATTGAGTTTGTTGGCAATGACGCCGGCTGCCTTAGGGATACGTCCGGCTTTGGCGAGGTTTTCGTAATTGCACAAGCTGAAGAGGATTTTGCTGTTCTGCTCAAGACTATCGAAGTATGCGCAAGCATCTTCGAATGAGATATTCGGATTGCTTGCAAAATAGCGGTCAAACAGCAAGAAAATGAGGTCCATTTTGCCGCCAGCTGCGCGTGAATTGACTAGATGAATCTGTCGGTCGGGCTCCTCGGCAAGAACCATATCGCGAGCCGTGGCTGCCGCGTTGTAGCTGCCCGACACGCCCTCAGAGATCGGCATGCAGATGGTCTTGTCTGCCAATTTGAAGAGCTCGGCCCACTCCCCTACGCTGGGACAAGCGCTCGAAGAAGCGTTCGTCTCCGCCTGAACAGCGCAGTTGAGCTCATGCACATCGAGCGAAAGGTCATCGACGAATTCACGCTCCCCCACTCGAATTTTGAGGGGCGCAAATGCAAAGGTGGTATGGCGCGCGGTCGGTTGCCAATCGCGGAGGTTACAGCTTGAATCGGAGATAAGTGCCCAGCTCATAGAGGGTCCTTTCTAATTGTTCCCATTCAATTATAGCCATCTTGCAAATTGAATGTACGGCTATATATTTTTGAGTACTAGATAGCCGTACAAGATTAGAGAAAAAAGAATGGACCTCGCGACTTAAAGCCACGAGGTCCACATTCACATGCTGTGTAAGATGACTTAATAGCGCACGAAGATGTAGTTATTGTTCATGCCGGCGGCAACGGAGCTGATGATAACACCCGTGTTGTAGTCGGAAGCATGAATCATCTGACCACCACCGATGTAAATGCCGGTGTGGTACGAGTTGACCACAACGTCACCGGGCTGCGGATCGGACACACGCGTCCAGCCCATAAAGGTGCCCGTGGTGCCCAGGCGGCAATAGCGACCAGTGAGGCAATAGCTAACAAAACCAGAGCAGTCGAAGCTGTTCGGGCCAATTCCGCCCCAAGAATAAGCGCAACCAAGCTTGCTGTATGCACGCGAAACAACGGAACCGCCGTCGACGGACTGGCTCGGAGCAGAAGGCGTCGGAGCCGGAGCAGGCGTGGAGGGCTGCGGCGTCGGAGCGGGTGCCGGCGTAGGAGCCGGAGTGTTGCCGCCCTGGTTGTTGTTATTGCTGGTCTGGCCACCGTTGTTGGTGTTCTCGGTCGTACCGGCAGTCTCGTTGCTCACCGTGGCCTTCTCGGCGGTGCTGGCGTTGATGCCGGCTTGCAGCGCAGCGTTGGCCTCGGCCTCTGCGGCAAGCTCGGCCTGCAGCTGCGAATCCAGGGAGTTTACGACGCTCTGGGCTTCAGCCTGCTGGGCGTTAAGCTCGTCGACCTTCTTTTGCGTGGCGGCGACGTTCTTCTCCTGCTCGGCCTGCTTATCGGTGAGCTGCTGCTTAAGCTCCTTGACCTCTTGAATGGTCTGAGCTTGCTTATCGGAAACTTTGCCGTAGTAGAACAGACGGTTGAGCATATCGCTCAGGTCATCGACACCCGTCAGAACCTGAAGCAGGCTCAGACCGCCGGTTTTGTACTCGCCGGCGACATAGGTCGAGAGCTTGGCCTGACCATCGGCGATCTCTTGCTGCTTTTGCGTGATCTCGCCAGCAGTCTGATCGAGCGCCTGCGTCTGCGTGGCGAGCTCATCGTAAATCTGCTGGGTTTGGGTACCGATCTGCTCGAGCTTAGTACGAGCAGCGGCAAGGTCGGATGCGGTATCGGCGTAGGCAGGAGCCGCGAGGCCCAAGCCCAAAACACAAGCGAGGGTTGCCGTAGCAGCGCAGCGTGCCATGTTTTTATGCGTGTTTGCTGTGCGCATGTAGCTTCCTTTCCAGTAACTAAGGGTAACGGCTAGTCCACCGTCACCAGGCTAAAGAGCTCCACATCGTCATCAGACGGCGTGAGCTTCTCGCGCGGGTTGAGAAACGCAAGCTCAAGGATACAACCGTAACCGACAAGCTTTGCGCCCATATCTCGCACCAGTTTACCTGTTGCTTCGACGGTTCCGCCCGTCGCGACCAAGTCGTCCAGAATCAACACGGTATCTTTAGAGCTGATAGAGTCGGCATGGATCTCAATTGAATCGGTGCCGTACTCGAGCTCGTAGCTCTGGCTTACGGTCTCGCGCGGTAGCTTGCCCGGTTTACGTGCGGGAACAAAGCCGGCGCCAAGGGCTACAGCCACCGGTACGCCAACCATAAAGCCGCGAGCCTCGGGACCCACGACCTTGGTGATTCCCATGCCGGCAAAGTGCTCGGCGAGGGAATCGGTCATGGCTTTGAGCGCCTCGGGATTGCCAAAGAGCGGCGTGATGTCTTTAAAGATGACTCCGGGCTCGGGATAGTCGGGGATGTCGACGATTTGAGATTCGAAGTCGTACATTTCAGGACCTTTCAATGGGTTGCCGGATAAGCGGCAGCGGTTATTTGGCCGCGGTGGCGGTGCCGGATTGCGAAGGGGGGACGACCTTGAGCGGCTTGACGAGTGAATCCTCGTTCGAAGCCGGCGCGGCTATCTCTTCGTTTTTGGCCTTGGTGGACTCGGAGCGAGTGATTTCCTCATCGAGTGCATCGATGTCGGCGTCCTCGACCACGGCGTTGAGCGACTCAAAAACGCGGTTCTTGAGCAGCGCAGTGTGCACACCTTCCGTCAGGTCGTGAAGCTTCTTAAACGCACGCTCGAGCTTGGCGTCGCGCTCGTCATCGGAGGTATCCATTCCGAGCATGCTCACGAGCACCTGCTCAAACATCGAGGACTCGCGGTTGGCGGAAGACACGTACTGACGCAGGTTGCGCGGCTCGATATGGAAGCGTGACAGCTCGGAGCAGTAGCGGATGATCGGAAAATCGCGGCCATCGACAAGCTCGCGATTCTGCGGACTCTTGATGATGCGAATGAGGTCGTTCTCGGCGAGTGAGCGGATAAACGAAATCTCGACGCCCAGCATATCGGGAATGGTCTCGATGGGATGCAGCTTTTGCTTAGTCTCCTTGGGCTCCGTCTTGAGCGGAACATCGGACAGCAAGCCCACCTCGTAAGCGAGCGTTGACAGGTCCGTGGCGTTTTCCAAGCGCTGCTTAATCACGTTGAGCGGCATGTAGCGGGTCTTCTGCAAGTGCAGGATGACCTCCAGGCGATCAACGTCCTCCTTGGAGTACTGACGGTATCCCTTAGGCGTACGATGAGGGGTAATGAGCCCCTCATCCTCTAGAAATCTAATTTTTGAGTTCGAAAGATCGGGGTATGCGCCTCGAAGTAGGTTGACGACTTGGCCGATACTCAGATAGTTGCGTTCGGCCATGCCCTACTCACCGGTTTCGATGCGCTCCGGCGTGCTCTCGTGGTAGATGAGCGTAAACGTACCGATCTGGACGGAAGAACCGTCGTGCAGCGGGGCTGCATTGACGATGGCACCGTCGACCCAGGTGCCATTGAGCGAGCCCAAGTCCTCGATGCGAGCGCCGAGGCCCTCGCGAATAATGCGCGCGTGGCTGCGCGAAACGGTCATGTCATTGAGGAAGATGCCGTTCGCGGGATCGCGGCCGATGGTGGTCACGTCATCCTCGAGCTCAAAGGCGGCACCAGTCTGCGGACCCTTGACGATGGACAGAACGGAGGCGGTGATGCGCACGTTGGCCATGAGGTCGGGAACGGTGACGTCGCTTGAAGGCACGCGGAATACGCAGGTAGCGTCAGCAGTCTTATCATTCTGAGGCATATTGTTAACCATGTTGTCCATGACAACCCCTAACTTATCGCGGACGTGCC
>DBEXKF010000219.1:0-2460 GCA_048175045.1 Collinsella sp. | reverse complement strand
AACGCGGAAGATTAGGGACACGCGGCGCGAATGGCAGGTTCTCGCACATATCGCACGAAAGCGCTCGTCCTCGACAAGACGAAGCTCAAAGAGATCGACCTGATCCTGACGATGCTTGACGAGCGGGGTCGGCAGGTTCGTGCCGTGGCAAAGGGTGCGCGTAAACCCGGCGGGCGGTTGGCGGCGCGCTGCGAGCTGTTCTGTACCGTCGATATGCTGCTCGCACATGGACGGTCGCTCGACGTGGTTTCTCAGGCCGAGCTTATGGAGGCGCCGCTCGGCGCTGCGCCCGATTACGAGACGACCTGCGCCGCAAGCGCGATCGCCGAGGTCGCGCGCGTGTGCTCGTTCGAGGACGCCGAGGACCCGTTTACCTTTGCCATAACGCAGCGAGCGCTTGCCCTGGTGGGCAGCGGGCTTGATACGGCACATATGGACCTACTTGTGGCGGCATATGTCTTTAAGCTGCTTTCGCACGTTGGCTATCGTCCCGATTTTTCGGCCTGTGTGCTGTGCGGAGACCCCATGCTGTCGTATTTTTCAGCCCAGGCGGGCGGTCTCATGTGCGGGTCGTGCGCGTCGAGCGTTCCAGGTGCCGAACTGGTGTCGACCGGTGAGACCGCATGGCTGCGCGCCCTCATGTCCATGACCTTCGATGCGCTCATGGCCGAGCGAATCGACCAGCATACGGCGGCATTCCTGCTCGGGCTTTCGCATGTTTGGGCTGCGACGCACGCCGATCAGCGCCTCCGCGCGATGGAATTCATGTTGGGTCGGTGATGATGCGCAGGCGCGGGCTGCTTGTGGTAACATACCGACCTGTTGGTACCTCGACCTTGGTTGTTCGCTCCACCGGCGGCTTCCCAGTCCGAGGCGAATCGAGTCGCCCGTGGGCGACGCAAAACGAAAGGTGAAACAATGACTGTTTCCAAAGAGCGCAAGGCGGAGCTGACTGCCCAGTTCGGTAACACCCCGGTCGACACCGGCAACCCCAAGGTTCAGGTCGCCATCCTGTCCGAGCGCATCAAGGAGCTGACCGAGCACATGAAGTCCCACCAGAAGGACTTCCACACCCGTCGTGGCCTGCTCATGCTCGTCGGCCGTCGTCGTCGTCTTCTCTCCTACATCAAGAAGAACGACATCGTCGAGTACCGTGAGCTCATCAAGGCTCTGGGCATCCGCGACAACATCCAGTAGGATTTGTACATGCTAAGAGCGTCCTGCGCAGCGGGGCGCTCTTTTTGTGTAAGGGCGCGAACAATCACGCTCTGAAGCGTGGCGGGGGCAGGGGGCCCGCGTCACATGAGAAGCCCGCAGGCAAGGGGCCTGTGGGGTAAAGGAGAACAATGACACTCGTATCCAAGACCTTTGAGCTGTACGGCAAGACCTACACCTTTGAGTCGGGCGAGCTTGCCAAGCAGGCTACCGGCGCCTGTCTTGTCAAGCAGGGCGACACCACGATGCTCGACACCGTGGTCGTCTCCAAGGAGCGCAAGAATTACGACTTCTTCCCGCTGACCGTCGACTTCAACGAGAAGATGTACGCCGCCGGCCGTATCCCGGGTGGTTACCTCAAGCGTGAGGGCCGTCCCAGCGAGAAGGCCACGCTCACCGCGCGCATGATCGACCGTCCGATTCGCCCGAGCTTCCCGGATGGCTTCCGCAACGAGGTGCACATCGTCGCCACCTCGCTCGTCGCCGACCAGGTCAACCCCTTCGACGTCATCAACGTCATGGGTGCATCCCTGGCCATGACGCTTGGCGGCGTGCCCTTCGAGGGCCCGCTTGCCTGCGTGCGCATCGGCCGTAACGTGGAGACAGGCGAGTTTATCGTTAACCCCACCTACGAGGAGCGCGAGAACTCCGATCTGGACTTGGAGCTGGGCGGCTCCGCCGACTTCATCTCGATGGTCGAGGCCGGCGCCGAGGAGATCTCTGAGGACGACATGCTCGCCGCCATGAAGTTTGGCCAGGAGGCCCTTGCTGCCTTCTGCCAGGCTCAGGATGAGTTCGTCGCCGAGTGGGAGCAGGTCAACGGCCCCATCGTCAAGAAGGAGTACCCGCTCGACCAGCCCGTCGAGGAGGTCCAGGAGCGCATCTTCGTCCACTACGACGAGATGGCAGCCGCCTTGCGCGACGCCGACAAGCTCTCCCGTATCGGCAAGGTCGAGGCTCTGAAGGAGTCCATCCGCGCCGAGTTCACCGAGGAGGAGCAGGCTGCTTGGGAGCGCGAGATCCCCGTGGCGCTCAAGAAGCTCGAGACGAAGGCCATGCGCACTATGGTCGTCGAGACCGGCGAGCGCGTCGACGGCCGTGCCGCCGACGAGATCCGTCCCATCATGGTGAAGGACAACTACCTGCCGCTCGTTCACGGCTCCGGTCTGTTCCAGCGCGGCCAGACCCAGGTGCTCTCCGTCCTGTCGCTCGGCATGCTCAACGAGGGCCAGCGTCTGGATACCA
>DBEXKF010000218.1:0-5490 GCA_048175045.1 Collinsella sp. | reverse complement strand
CGAGGCCGGGCACATGGCAAAGATCATCAAGGGCGTGGCCGATGGCTGTAAGCTCGCGGGCTGCGCGCTCGTGGGCGGTGAGATGGCCGAGCACCCCGGCGTCATGGCTCCGGCCGACTACGACCTTGCCGGCTTTACCGTGGGCGTCGTCGACCGTCCCAAGATGCTCGACCCCGCAAACGTCCGCCCGGGCGATGTGATCCTGGGCCTGCCTTCCACCGGCGTGCACTCCAACGGCTACTCGCTCGTGCGCAAGGTCATCGGCGTCGACGGCATTAAGCCGGGCACGCCCGAGGCCGCCGCTAAGGCGGAGGAGCTGAGCCGTCCGCTCGAGGAGCTCGGCGGTGCTTCGCTGGCAGACGCCCTGCTGGCTCCCACGCGCATCTACGTCAAGCCGATTCTGGAGCTGCTGCGCGGCGGCGCTCCGGTGCACGCCATTGCCCACATCACTGGCGGCGGTATTACCGAGAACCTCAACCGCGCGCTCGCCGACGACGTCGACGCCGTGGTCACCCGCAACGGTGCCGAGATGGGCTGGGACGTTCCTCCCGTCATCACCTACGTGTCGCGCCAGGCCGAGCTCGCGCCCAACGAGGCATGCAAGACCTTCAACATGGGCGTCGGCCTGTGCCTGATCGTCGCTCCCGAGGACGAGGCCGCGGTGACCGAGGCCCTGGTCGCGCTGGGCGAGAAGCCGTTCCGCGTGGGCGAGTGCGTCGAGGGCTCCGGTAAGGTCGTGTACTCCGATGAGCGCTAACGAGCAGATGGCTGCTGCCGAGAGCCTGGGCTTTGTGCCCTACACCCGTCCGACCGGCACCGATACGGCCGAGCCGCTCAAGATCGGTGTGCTCATCAGCGGTTCGGGTACCAACCTGCAGGCGCTGATCGATCTGATCGCTGCCGGCAAGCTCAACGCTTCGATTGAGCTTGTGGTGTCGAGCCGTCCTTCGGCTAAGGGTTTGCAGCGCGCTGAGCGCGCGGGCATCCAGACGCTCACACTGTCCAAGGATGTCTATGCCGACCCTATTGCCGCCGACGAGATCATCGCGCACGAGCTTCTCGAGCGCGGCTGCGAGTATGTGGTCATGGCCGGCTACATGCGCATGGTGCACACGCCGCTGCTGGCGGCGTTTCCCAACCGCGTGGTCAACTTGCATCCGGCGCTGCTGCCGAGCTTTACCGGTGCGCATGCGATTGACGATGCCTTTGCGCGCGGCGTCAAGGTGACTGGCGTGACCGTGCATTTTGCCAACGAGATCTACGACAACGGCCCCATCATCGCCCAGCGCGCGCTCGCTGTCGAGGAAGGTTGGGATGTCGACACGCTCGAGGAGCACATCCACGCGATTGAGCACGTGTTGTATCCCGAGGTCGTACAAATGCTCGCCGACGGCCGCGTCCACGTGCTGGAGAGCGGCAAAGTGGCAATTGATGCACCCCGCCATTGTGCGTAAAAGGATTCGCTCGGTTTTCCTTACAACGTAAACTATCAAAAAGCTGATTGGGGCATATGGAATCACATGTGCCCCAATCAGCTTTTATTACCTCTTTGATTTTGGACTCTGGATAACGTGACGTGTGTCATTTCCATCCCAAGAAATCCGATAGGGCCTCGTCCGTGTGCGGGCGGTGTCCTTTTGCGTGGCTTTTTATGTTTGCTATACTGCTAGCAAATAGAGAGGAGCCGCTATGGGTACAGCAACGGTGCAGCTCAACACACGAATCGATCCCATGCTCAAAGCTGGTGGCGATGCGGTTCTAACTCGCAATGGATTGGGGCCGAGCGATGCCATTCGCGCGCTTTGGGTCTATCTTGTCGAGCATCAAGCGTTGCCGGGATTTATGGTGGCGGATAAGCGCGAGGCGCCCCGTGCGGAGAGTCTGGCCGAGCGGGGGTGTGGCCTAGCTTTTTCTTCGTTGGGGCTACGTGCTTCGGATTTTGCGCCAGCTGGATCATCTGCGGAAGACTGGGATGCCGTACGAGATGATATGTATGAGGCGATGATTGCTGACATTGAGGCGAATTGCCGATGATTGAGGCAAAGCATCTCTTGGTAGATACGAACGTTTGGCTCGATTATTACCTGCAAGAGGGGGCGTTCGACGAAGCGAAAAGATTGGTTGAACTGGCCGAGGCGGGAAAGATCGACCTTCTGTATGCGCCAACGACGGCAAAAGACGTGTTCTATATCTTGCCTCGGCGACTAGCCCGGCGGAATGTGAATGGGATTAACGTGTCGTTTGCCTCGGCGTCGTGGGCCTGCATTGAGCACATGATGCAGGTGGCAACCGCCTCTCCGCTTTCGTTGGCAGAGTGCGAGATGGCACGCATGCTTGGCAAGCGCATGCCGGATCTTGAAGACAACCTCATCATCGCTTCGGGCGAGACGGCAGATGTTGACTACGTGGTCACGAGTGACCGGCGCATGCTGGAGGCGATGCCCGAAGTTTGCCTGACGCCTGCCCGCGCACTCGGTAGGATTGGAATCCTCGACTAACCTTGCCTGCCTCGTTTCGTTATCATATGGGGCATTGTGAACCTCATGCAACTTTGGAGGACGGTATGGCGGATAACGCCGAGATGCTATTCTCGCCCGAGCTGGTGTTTTTTGATTGGGAGTGCGCGACGCCGGATGAGGTGTTTGCGCGGCTCGAGGACGAGCTTGCGCCTCGCGGCTACATTGCGCCCGGTTGGCTCGATGCCGTCCGCACGCGCGAGGATGCCTATCCCACGGGTCTTGCCATGCCGGCGGCCAACATCGCCATCCCGCACACCGATCCGGGGTTCGTGGCTAAGCCCTATATCGCGGTGGTGAAGCCCGCGGCGCCCGTGGTGTTCAGCGCAATGGCGGGCATGGGTGCCCCCGTGCCGGCGCAGATCATCATCAATCTGGGCATCGCCGAGCCGGGCGGCCAGGTCGAGGCCCTGCAATCGCTTATGAATATCTTTATGGATGCCGACGCCGCAGCCGATGTGCTCGGCCAGACCACATGCCAGGGCATGGTCGACGCCATCCGTCGCCACTTTTAGGGCTGGCACTTGGGGACTGTTCCTAACTGCCGGCAGAAAAGGAATGTCCCTAACTGCCGACAGCCAGAACAGCCCCCTTTGCACCAAAATGGTGCAGATTAACCTGTCCCCCATGCACCAGGTGTGTCGCGGGGTCCGCGTTGTGACACAATGGCGTTTGTTCGATTCGTGATGCGAAAGGCCAACTATGGCAAACAAGAAAAAGAACTCCGAGGCCGTGCCGACGCCCGAGCAGCAGGCTCGCACTGCCTCCAGCTCTCGTAAGAAGCAGCGCAAGACGTACGTGTCTAAGACCGTCAAGATCGTCCTGGTGGTTATCGGCGTGCTGGCAATGCTGCTTTCCGTCTCGGCCATGGCATGCTCCGGTCTCATGTCGCAGGCAGAGGATACCTCGAGCTACAAGCTTACCGGCGGTGTCGCCGCCACCATCAACGGCACCAACCTCACCGAGGACACCGTAACCAAGCAGATCATGAGCATGTGCACGTCCTACGGTTACACCAAGGACAAGGACTGGGCGCAGTATCTGGTCGACAACGACCTGACGCCCAAGAAGTACCGCAAACAGCTCATCGATTCCTACACGCAGCAGATTCTGCTTCAGCAGGCGCAGAAGGAAAACGGCGTGACGGTGTCGGACGAGGAGGTCGAGAAGGCATGGAAGGACGCGTGCAAGAGCGCGGGCGGTGCCAAGGCCTTTAAGAAGACCCTTAAGACCTACGGCTATACCGAGGACACCTACAAGGACTCGCTCAAGGAGAGCCTGGCACAGCAAAAGCTTAAGGATGCCGTGGCGCCCACCAGCAAGCCCAAGGACAGCGAGATCGTCGATTACATCAACGAGAACCTGTCTAACTACAACGATGCCCGCCGCTCGTCGAATATCCTGATCAAGGTTGATTCCGACGCATCCGACGAGGACAAGGCCGCCGCCAAGGCCAAAGCACAGGAGTGCCTGGACAAGATTAACTCCGGCGAGCTGAGCTTTGAGGACGCCGTGGAGCAGTACTCCGACGATACCGGCTCCAAGGAGAAGAAGGGCGATGTGGGTTGGGATAAGCTCACCACCTTCGTCGACAGCTACCAGACGGCGCTCGAGGGGCTCAACAAGGGCGATGTGAGCGACGTGATCGAGTCGACGTACGGTTACCACGTCATCAAGTGCACCGACTACTTCCATGTCGATAACCAGGTCGATGACATCAAGCAGGTGCCCAAGGACATTAAGAAGTATGTCTCCAACGTGGTGAAGACGCAGGCGGCCAGTACTGCATACAGCGAGTGGCTGGAGCAGTACAAGAAGGACGCCGACATTACCGTCAACCCCATGCCCAAGGACGTGCCGTACAACGTCAGCCTGAAGGGCGTCACCAAGAGTTCGACCGACGATTCGTCGACGACTAAGTAATCATGGGGCGGTGCCCGCGTGAGTGCCGCCCACACTATTGAGGAGGATTTGCAGATGACCAACGAAGAGCTGCAGCAGGAAATGATCGCCGCCATGAAGGCCAAGGACAAGGTTCGCCTGTCTATCATTCGCCAGGTCAAGGCCGAGGTGAAGAATATCGAGGTTAATGAGCGCCGCGACGTGACCGAGGAAGACGTCAACAGTATGATCAAGCGTCTGATTAAGCAGACGAGCGAGACGCTGGAGATGTCCATCAAGGCCGGTACCGACCAGGACCGTACCGACAACCTGACCGAGCAGGTCAAGATCCTGGAGAGCCTGCTGCCCGCACAGGTTTCGGGCGAGGAGCTCGAGGCTCTGATCGAGCAGGTCATCGCCGAGCTGGGCGCCACGTCCAAGAAGCAGATGGGCCAGGTCATGGGTGCACTCGGCAAGGCCACCGGCGGCAACTTCGATAAGCCTGCCGCGGCAAAGATCATCGGAGCAAAATTGGCGTAAGTGCCGGCCGACACATAGCCGATGTTGAGGGGGCGTGGCCATTGCGGTCGCGCCCCTTTTTGCTGGGCGGTGCTCATTGGGGACAGGCTTAAATGAGTGCCCAATGAGCGGGTACTCATTTAAGCCTGTCCCCAATGAGTGGGTTAAAGGTTGCGGGTTCTTTACGGGAATGTAGTGTGGGCTGCGGAAACGTGGTTCTTTCCGTACAATAGTTCAACTCGTGTAAACGCAGGGAAGGGACATCCATGGCAGACATGATCGAGATCAAGCATCTCAACAAGTACTTTGGCGACCTGCATGTGCTCAAAGATATCAACCTCACCGTCAAGCGCGGCGAGAAGCTCGTAATGATCGGGCCTTCCGGTTCGGGTAAGTCGACGCTCATCCGTTGCGTCGATTATCTGGAGGAGCCCACGTCGGGCGAGGTCGTCATCGACGGTACGCCGCTCACCAAGAAGAATCACCTGGAGATGGCTCGCAAGTATAGCTCCATGGTGTTTCAGCAGTTCAACCTGTATCCCAACATGACGGTGCTGGGCAACCTGACGCTCGC
>DBEXKF010000217.1:0-3108 GCA_048175045.1 Collinsella sp. | reverse complement strand
AACCTTGGTGGCCTGGAGCTCTTGGGGGTCAATGGTGAGCGGGTTTTGGTCCAGGACTACAAGGTCGGCATACTTGCCGGGCTCCAAGCTGCCGAGGTTTTGCTCGTCGCCCGCTGCATAGGCGCTGCCCAGGGTGTAGTTGCGCAGGGCTGTTGCTGCATCGATGCGCTCGCTCGGCAACCAGCCGCCCTCGGGCCAGTGGCTTTTGGGGTCCTGGCGCGTGATAGCCGTGTAGAGCACGTTCATGCTGGTAACAGCTGTTATGGGGCTATCGGTGCCGAAGGCTTGGCGAATGCCGCGCTGTTTATAGGTCGCAAACGGCCACATGATGCGGCTGCGCTCCAAGCCCAGGTCGCGCTCCGGGCCACCCGGGTCGAGCGTGATATGACAAGGCTGGCTCGAGGCGACCACGTTGAGCTTGCGCAGGCGGTCGATGTCCTCGGGCAGGAGGTTCTCCAGATGCTCGAGCGTGTTATGACCGTGCTGGGGCAGTCCGTACAGTTCGGCGGCCTCCTCAAAGATATCGAGCGCGGCATGGATGGCACCGTCGCCGATGACGTGGATGCGCACGGTGTGGCCGCGCTCCGCGGCCGCCAGAACCAGCTTACGCATACGCTCGGCAGGAACTGTCAGACGGCCCTGGTCGCCCGGGAAGCGCGGGTTGGTATAGGGCTCGGTGAGATAGGCCGTGTGTTCGCTCGACACGCCGTCGAAGAACTGCTTAAAGCCTGGCGCCGAGAGCAGCGCGTTGTTCGCGTAGCGGGTCTGCAGCTCTTCCAAGCGTGACTGGTCATCCAACAGCGTGGGGAACAGATGGGCTCGGATGCCCAACTTGCCGGCTGCCTGCAGTTTGTCGTAGACGTCGTCGCGGATAAAATCGCAGCCCGGCATGGGCATGAGCGACATATCGCATATCGAGGTGATGCCCTGCTCGGCCATACGCCTCATTTGATCGGCGTAAGCGCTTGCGATGCGATCTTCGCCCAGCCACTCAAGGCAGCGCGGCAGCAGCTGCATGGCAGCCGCCTCGTGAGCGATACCCGTGAGCTCGCCGTTTGCGTCCTTGTCGTAGCTACCGCCCGCTGGTGACTCGCTGTCGCGCGTGACGCCGAGTGCATCGAGTGCGCGGCTGTTGAGCCAAAGCGTGTGTCCGTCGCCCGAATACATAACGCAGGGACGATCGGGGAATGCCGCATCGAGCGACGCCTTGGTAGGATGCTCGGGCGGGTCCCAACGGTAGTCGCGCCAGCCCTGCGTCACAACCCAAGCGTCGTCGGGCAGGTCCCGGGAAAACTCGAGCGCATGTTGCACCAGCGCCGCCTCGGACGTGCCCATATCCATGAGCATGTACGGCGAGGAGCCGACCGAGGTATGGAAGAAGTGCAGATGAGCGTCATGGAAACCGGGGCAGACAAACTGTTCGCCGTAGTCGATAACCGACGTGGCGGCAGAAGCGGCGGCGATCACGTCGTCGGGCGCACCGACTGCGACGATACGGTCGCCTGCGATGGCAATCGCCAGCTCGCGGGCGGTATCGATGCCGTCTTGCGCGGTAAAGACGTTCTTGGAACGGATAATCCGATCGATATGTTGCATGGGCATCCCCATCTCTGGCAGGAAATTCAACACCCCCGAGTGTACTCCCCCGCCCTTGCAACAAACCCCAAGCGGCAAACGGCAACTTTACCAGCCCTAGCGGCAGGTGGCATACTGGAGAGAGCCTGTACGATTTTGCGATCAACCCAGCAAGGAGCAAATCGACCATGACGAAGACCAAGGCACAGCAGATTATGGCGGCGACCGAGGCTCGCGCGGCTGACGACGTCACCGCAGCCATCAAAGATATCGCTACCGAGTTTGAACCCTATATCATCAAGCAGCGCCGGCACTTCCATAAGCACCCGGAGCTGAGCCTTGCCGAGGAGCGCACGACCTCCGACATCGCCAACCAGCTCGACGCCATGAATATCCCCTACGAGCGTCCGCTCAAGACGGGCCTTGTGGCGACCCTTCGCGGCACCGTGCCCGACGCCTATCGCGAGGACGGCACGCCACGCCGCCGCATCCTGCTGCGCGCCGACATCGACGCCCTGCCCGTCACCGAACAGACCGGCGAGGAGTTCGCCAGCGTCAACGAGGGCTGCATGCACGCCTGCGGTCACGACTGCCATATCGCTATGATGCTCGGCACGCTGCAGATTCTGCGCCACATGACCGATGACATCCACGGCGAGATTCGCATCGTATTCCAGCCCAGCGAGGAAAACGGCCAGGGCGCCAAACTCATGATTGGCACGGGTGTGCTCGACGGCGTCGACGGCGCCTACGCCGCGCACATCTGGAGCGAGGTCGACGCCGGCACCGTAAGCTGCGAGCCCGGCCCACGCATGGCAAACACCGACTGGTTCCGCATCGATGTCCGCGGCACCTCGTGCCATGGCGCCATGCCCCAGCGAGGTCACGACGCCGTCATGGTTGCCGCCGAGATTGTCAACGCCCTGCAGACCATCGTCTCGCGCGAAATCAGCCCCTACGAGCCGGCTGTCATCACCGTCGGCGAGCTGCACGGCGGCACCGCACGCAACGTTATCGCCGGCACGGCCTACCTCGCCGGCACGGTGCGCACCTACGGCGATTCGACCCACGAGGAAATGCCGGAGCTCATGCGCCGCATCGTGGAGCATACCGCGGCCGCCTTGGGCGCCGAGGCAGAGCTCACCGACTACACCATCGCCAACTACAAGGTCGAAAACGACGCGGCCTCGAGCGAGCGCTGCCGTCAGGCTGTAATTAAGTGTCTGGGCCCCGCCGGCCAAGGCCATTATCGCGGCACGCTTTCGGGCGAGGATTTTTCGGAGTACCTGCGTCGCGTACCGGGCGTGCTCGCCTTTGTAGGTACGCGCAACCCCAAGATTGGCGCCACGTACGCCCAACATTCCTGCTTCTACAAGATCGACGAGACCGTGCTGGCAAAGGGCTCCATGGTGGCCGCCCAGTATGCTATCGACTTTTTGGCCGAGCCCACGCAAGAGGAGCTCGACGGCCCCGCGATTACCGCGGTCGCCGAAACCAACCCCGATCTGGCCGCCAAGTTGCGCTCTGCCAAGG